>NZ_CAMHZR010000007.1:0-79794 GCF_946190325.1 Streptococcus mitis
GTACGGCTAACACTTTCCTTGTTATCCAAGTTTTCAACGGTTCCTGGCCAACGTGGGCTATCTGGTTGTCCTGGATTGACTGGGGTGTTTGGTTGTGGAGTTGGGTTATCTGGGTTAACTGGTTCAACACGTTCTGAAAGGGTTACAGTGTAGACTTGGTCACGTGCTGTATCGTAGTCATAAACCTTCGCACCACCTGCTGTGAATTCATCGCTGACAAGCTTATAGCCTTGTTTCTTGAATTCTGTGATTTGACTTGTTGTGCTGTAGGCAATGGCTTCACCTGACTTACCTGTCACTTCATCTGTTGTGAGAACGCGGTTACCGTTAGTACTTACATAACGGATAACAGCTTTTTGATTTTCTTTTTCAATGACTACATTAGAATCTTTACCAACAGCATCTAAATCACTATCATCGTTTGGATCAATAGTTTTAGTTTCTGCATCATATCCGCGAATAGATTGGTTGTCACTAATTTTCCAACCAACTGGTGCTTGAGGAATTTCAGTAACATCTGCTCTTGTTGTGTCATTAAAATCGTTTTTATATTGTCGACGAATAGCATCTTCTTTATTCTCGACTACCTCACCATTTGAATTGATGTAATGTCCATCTTTGTCAACTAAATTGATATAACCTAAGTCTTTATACCAAACGTTGACAACTGTTTCATTTATATAGTCTGGGTTAACTGTTAACTCATCAACACTCTTGGCATCTGCGTAGAAACCTGGATTGACCGGTGTCATAACTTTCTTGAAAGTATAATCCAAATCTCCGATAGCACGTTTCCGACGACGCGAACTACCTTGTGCTGCATGAGCCTCAATAGCACTCTTTAATCTCAAGCTCGCTTCTTGATCTAACGGAATATTCCATCCGCCTTTTATATTTGCCTTTGCATCTTCAACTCGAAGTCCCTTTACAGGTTTTAAGGCAGTTTTATCTTTTTCTACTGACTCTTTATCTACTTCAGAAGTTTTTTCAGCCACCTTTGATTCTGTATTTTTCTTTTCAGCAGATTCAATTTTGCTCACTACTTCAATTTTATCAGCAACTTTAGTTGTAGTTGTCCCTCTAAGTTCCAAAGCGATAACTGCTGCTTGAAGATCAGACTCTGCTTGAGATAATTCTGACTCTGCCACATCTGCTTTATTTAATAATCCTTTAGCAGATTGGATACTAGTTTGAAGGCGTTTTACACTGTCTTCAGTGTATAACTTAAGCTCCAATTTTTCTGCGCGCGAAAGAGCCGTTAACAATTTTGACTTGTCAACAGCATCTTGCTGCTTTACTTCCTCTTTTTTATCTTTTGCTTCTTCAACTTTTTCTGCTGGTTTAGTAGCTTCTTCAGTTTTAGCTGGAGTCGTTTCTACTGGATTAGCTACAGTTGGAGCTGCATAGGTTGTTTCTTTTTTAGGTGTAGCAACTTCTGCTGGTTTTGTAGCTTCTTCTACCTTATCAACAGAAACACTGTTAGTAGCTTCTGGGTTATGTTCCTCTGCTTGTACTGCTTGCGCATTGGCAGCAGTTCCCAAGACTAAGGCTGTCCCGAGCAAGACACTAGCTGCACCAAAGTGATACTTACGAATAGAGTATCGTTGTTGCATGCTATACCAGTCAAATGATTTCTTATGTGAATGTTTCATTTTGAACTCCTAGATAATATTTTATAATTCCCACTCTACAACTATTTGATATATAAATCAATATTTTCTATACAATTAATATATTCTCTTTTTGTACCTAAAAGCCACTTATATTATTCTAATTTTTCTGACTAATTCAGACGCTTTTTCTACTCCGACATTTTTGTACACTTTAGACAATAATATGATATAATGAAAATAGGAGGAAAATACCTATATGCGTAACCTTTTATCTACGAAAGATCAGCGACAATTACGTTTAATGGAAACCCTAATCCAACATCGTGATTGGATGAAATTACATGAACTTGCCGACGAATTAGGATGTACTGAACGAATCTTAAAAAGTGATTTAAATGAATTGCGTGCTGCCTTTCCAACTATCGATATCCAGTCTTCTGTTAACGGAATTATGATAGATTTAGAAGTTAATACTAGCGTTGAAGATGTTTATCAATATTTTCTTGCTCATTCTCAATCTTTTCGATTACTAGAGTATATGTTTTTTAATGAGGGCCTACCTATTTATCGAACAATAGAAAATCTTCACTCTAGTAATGCCAACCTCTATCGATTGGGCAGAAATATTACAAAAACTCTGTCAACTCAATTCCAAATTGAACTATCATTTACTCCATCCGAAATACGTGGGAATGAAATCGATATTCGCTATTTTTTTGCCCAATATTTTTCTGAGCGCTATTATTTCCTAGACTGGCCTTTTCCTGACCTTCCTGAAGAGGATTTAACAGAGTTTGCTGATTTCTTCTATAAAATCACGAATTACCCGATGCGATTTTCAATTTATAGAATGTATAAATTGATGATAGCTATCAGTATTTACCGCATCAAAAGTGGTCATTTCGTCGACTTACCCAATCATTTTAACGATGAATACTACCCTCTTTTGATGAGTATTCCAAACTTTGAGGAGATACTTGTCCATTTTTCTGAAAAACTGGGACTGGAAATCACTCCAGATATCATCGCACAAATTTTTATTTCCTTTATTCAAAACAATCTTTTCTTAGATCCTCAAGAGTTCTTTAATTCATTAGAAGAAAACAGTGAAGCTAGATACTCATACCAATTACTTAGTCAAATATTAGAACGCCTATCAAAACAATATAAGATTACTTTTACCAACCACGATGAGCTTATTTGGCATTTGCACAACACTGCTTTCTTTGAAAGACAGGAAATCTTTTCTACCCCAATCTTATTTGAACAAAAAGCATTGACGATTAAAAAATTTGAAGTTTACTTCCCAGACTTTATGGGGAGTGCACGTCAAGAACTAGCCCAATACCGTCAGGCGATTGGACAGCATGACCATCCTGAACAGTTGGAACACTTGATGTACACCATCTTAACCCATGCTGAAAACCTCTCTACTCAGTTGTTAGAAAATCGACCACCTATCAAGGTTTTGATTATCAGTAACTTTGACCACGCCCTATCACTTACTTTAAAGGATATGCTTACATACTATTGTAACAATCGATTCACCTTTGATACTTGGGATGAATTAGAAACAAGCCCTGAGATTTTAAATCAGACAGGTTATGATATCATCGTGTCTAATTTCTATATTCCAGGAATTACCAAGAAGTTTATTTGTCAAAATCATCTGTCAATAATGGATTTGGTTAATCATCTTAATACTTTATCAAATGAGATTCATATATCCAATACTTTATAAGATAGAAAAAAGTCAGCATAATTCTGCTGACTTTTTCTTTTATCTATTTTCTATACTTCCTTTACAAAAACCAATTCCTGTGGCTGTGACAGGTCTTCTCGGTAGTTAAATCCTGCAAAGCTTAAGCGACGAGCTTCTTCCACCGTCTGTACTTGATTTTCTATAAGGGCTGTCAGGAAGGCACCACGCGCTTTCTTGGAGATAGTTGAGTGAATTTTCAGCTGACCACCTTTGTCCTCCATGAATTTGAAGGTCACCATCTTTTCTCTGATTTCCTTAGAAAATACAGTCTCAAATTCTGATGACAAGAGGGAGAAAATTAGGTCTTCACCATTCATAGTCTCATCATAGGCTGTCTTCCAATGGATCTTCAAAGTCTTACCAGCGACTTTTAACTTCATCAAAAAGTCCAAACGGTGAGGGGACATAGGCGACAAGGCTGGAACGACTCCGTACAAAGCCGAAGTAATAAAGACATGATTTTCAAAATAGGCTTGTTCTGCCTCGGTCAGTTTGTCTCGCTTGATGTGGCGATACATAAGCCCATCAAAAAGTTTCAGAGCTGGATAGTGTTGAGCAGTTTGTTTTTTTAAAGTTTGGATATTTTGAAATTCTTCCGCAGCTTTCCCGGCTGAAACTTTGTAAAAACTCTCCAATTGACTAGCAGAATAGAGAGCCAAGGCATCCAGCACAGCCTGACTTTCTGGCTTTAAAGGAGTGGCTTCAATACTTGGCAAGTCTGTGTTCATTTCTTTTGCTGTTGGGATTAAAATTTTCATATTGATAGTGTAGCATATTTTTTTGCCACTACCAAGAAATTCATCTGAAAAACCTCGGTTTGACCGAGGTTTATCTTACTGCACTTTAAATGTCTTGAGATAATTGTCTTTTCCTACTTGACCTTCGAAGGTTTTACCATTTTCAAGGTAAGGGAGGTCGTCTGATACCGATGCCTTAACCTTGTAAATCTTGCCATCAACTTTAAAGAAGTAGACAGTGTCTCCCTTAATAACAGCTGATTTGAGGTCTGATACCACACCCTTGATGCTTTCAGTTGTTGCATTGTCAATTTCAAGATCGTTTTTATTGGCATACTTACTGAGTAGTTCTTCCACTGTCGTTGCTACGATAACATTTTGGTACTCGACTGCATCAACCAAGGCGTACTCTTTGACCAAACCAGCATTGTCCTTCAAGCCCATGATGTAGAGAGGCTTGTCATTGAGGTTGATGAGGATTGGGAAGGTTGCCTTGTAGGATTTCTCCTGAACAGCACCTTCGGCTGATTCACGGGCTGATTCTTCGGTCGCAGAAGCCAAGCTGTACTTAGTGATTTCTCCTGTTCGCATATTTTCTAGGATAAAACCAAGATTACTTTCATCTGCATTGGCCGACGTCACACCTGTGTAGAGATAGATGTCATTGCCGATAGACAAGTAATTATAGCCCTTGGTAGTCTGGGTCACGTTTTTCTTGGAAATCATAGCATTCCAGAAACCATCCTTGTACTTGCCGTTGTAGTTGATTTGCTCAATGGTTTCCTCAGCTGGATAGACCCTGTCTACCCATTCTGGGACTTCTGATAAGCTGTATTCCTTGGTTTCTCCATTTGTAGCATCCAAGATAATGACTGAAACAGGACGGGGAACCGCAAGTCCAAATTGCTTTTGGTAAACCGTAGCCACATAGAAAGGATTACCTTCATCGTCCACCTCAAAAGATGGAGTCTTGAAGATTTTAGTTGGGTACTTCAAGCGCAGGTGACGCTTGACATCACGGTTAAAATACTCCGAATCCGAATACTTGATTGGTGTCTTCAAGTCCACCAAGTCCGCATTTCCAGTCACCATGTCTACCTTGATATACTCGCCGATTCCCTTGGCCTGATTATTAAACCACTTGATAGGATCTGCGTATTCTAGCGGTGTAACCCGATAAGGCTTCCCATCAATTGTCAATTGGGTATAGGTATCTGCCGCTACGTACTGCGACACCTTATCTGTTAGGGAACCCAAGTAGCGGTCCCCAATTTTTTCAGCAGTACTTCTATCTAAAATAGGAACCTTACTGGTATCAGTCTTAGGAAAATCAGTAAAGTCTTTTTCCGTAACCGTGACTACATTGGCATAATTTTTAGCCTGAAAAATGCTGGAGGTCACCAAGGAAACTAAACCAGCCAAGAGAAGAATTCCTCCAATAGAAGCAAAAAGAATTTTCCCTAACCGATTGATTTTGAAACCCTCAAAATTTAAGGCTGCTTCCGCCTTGCCATGACGCACGTGAACTGTTTTGACCAGATTGATTCCCTTGCCAAAACCAAATAAGATTGCCACAACTAACAAATGCCCACAGAGGAAAAAGAGAAATTCCCAGCTGGTCAGGTTAAGAGGCGGTAAAAAGATATACCAGGTCGTTGCGATAAAAATAAGTTCAAAGACTATTCGTTTCATTTGCTTTCCTCCTAAATGATTCGTCCTTCCAAGTGATCCAGTTCATGCTGGCAAATCTGAGCTGGGAAACCTGTCAAAGTAATGGTCTGTTCCTGCCACTTGCTGTCACAATAGGCAACCCTTATAGTTTCATAACGCTTAGTAGGTCTCACACCTGTCAAGGACAAACAACCTTCCTCTGTCTCATAAACTCCTTCAGAGGACAGGAGCACTGGGTTAAACATGACCACAGGAACCAAGCCAAGATTAAAGATAATCACGCGCTTCTGCACCCCAATCATATTGGCAGCCAGACCGACACAAGTCTCACGATTTGCTAAAAGCGTATCCTGCAAATCTCTAGCAAGATAAAGGTCTTCCTGACTTGCCGGCTGAGACACCTGAGATAAAAACAAAATATCCTTTACAATTTTCTTCTCCACTTCCTCACACTCCACTTACTTTTTACTATATTATAGCAATTATAGCACAAAAGCCGATAACTGCAAGCCCTTTCCCTCAACTGTAACAAAAAGCCATCCGAAGATGACTTTTTTTAAATCGCATTCTTGTCAAAACCGAGTTTACGTTGAACAAACTTGACCATTTCGACAATAATAATCATTGAGAAGCTTCCAGCCATAACAATTCCCCATTGAGACAAGTCTAGTTTGGTTACGTGGAAGATTCCTTCAAGCGGTTCTACGACGATTGTTGCCATGAGAAGGATGAAGGATACCAGGATGGACCAGTTGAAGGTCTTAGACTTGAATGGGCCAACTGTCAAGATGGATTGGTAAACAGACTTGACATTATAGGCATGGAAGAGTTGAATCAAACCAAGGGTTGCAAAGGCCATAGTAAGGGCATCTGCATGAATGGCATGATTGTCACCCACATGAACTGGGTAAAGAAGAGCAAGGCCATAAACACTCATAACAATAGCTGCTTGGAGTACACCTTGATAGATGATAGAACTCAAAACACCACCTGAGAAGAAGCTTGCCTTGCGTCCACGTGGTTTATGGTTCATAACACCAGGCTCAGCAGGTTCAACACCTAGTGCAATTGCTGGGAAGGTATCCGTTACCAAGTTGATCCACAAAAGATGAACTGGCTGCAAGACGTCCCAACCAAACAAGGTTGATAGGAAGATAGTTAATACTTCAGCAGTATTGGCAGAAAGTAGATACTGAATAGTCTTTTGAATGTTTGAGAAGACCTTACGTCCTTCTTCCACTGCAACGATGATAGTCGCAAAGTTATCATCTGCAAGAATCATGTCAGAAGCCCCCTTAGAAACCTCTGTACCAGTGATTCCCATACCGATACCGATATCTGCTGTTTTCAAAGCCGGAGCATCATTGACACCGTCACCTGTCATGGCAACGACTTTACCTTGTTTTTGCCAAGCCTTGACGATACGAACCTTGTGTTCTGGAGACACACGGGCATAAACAGAGTATTGACCAACTACTTTTTCAAAGTCTTCATCAGATAGTTCGTTGAGTTCAGCACCAGTTAAAACGTGGCCTTCTGTATCATTTGCGTCAATGATTCCCAAACGTTTGGCAATAGCTTCTGCAGTGTCTTGGTGATCACCCGTAATCATGATTGGACGGATGCCAGCTTCCTTGGCTACACGAACAGCCTCAGCAGCTTCAGGGCGTTCAGGGTCAATCATCCCAATCAAACCAGTAAAGATTAAATCATTTTCAAGCTCTTCAGAAGTCAGATTTTCTGGAATGCTGTCAATAATCTTATAAGCACCTGCAAGGACACGCAAGGCTTGGTGGGCCATTTCAGAGTTGTTTGTATGGATGAGGTTTGTAACCTTCTCATCAATCGGAGCAATATCCCCAGCCTTATCACGAAGAACACAACGTTTCAAAAGTTGGTCTGGCGCACCTTTAATCGCCACAAGGAATTTACCATCTGGCAATGGGTGAACCGTTGACATGAGCTTACGGTCAGAGTCAAATGGCAACTCAGCTACGCGTGGATATTTCTCTATGAAACCTTTGACATCGTAACCCTTATCCAAGGCATACTGGATGAAGGCTGTTTCTGTTGGGTCACCAATCAGGTTGCCTTCCACATCAATTTTCGTATCATTGGCCAAGACAACTGAACGAAGTAGGGGCATTTCAAGACCCAGTTCAATATCATCAGCTGAGTCATGTAGGACTGCATCGTAGAAGACTTTTTCGACTGTCATCTTGTTCATAGTCAGCGTACCAGTCTTATCAGAAGCAATGATTTCAGTTGAGCCAAGTGTTTCAACTGCTGGCAACTTACGAACGATAGAGCTACGTTTGGCCAAAACTTGAGTACCAAGGGCAAGAACGATAGTCACGATAGCAGGAAGCCCTTCTGGGATGGCTGCAACAGCAAGGGCAACAGAGGTCATCAACTCACCAAGTGGATTTTTCCCTTGAATGAAGACACCCACTACAAAAGTAACAAGGGCAATGACCAAGATAGCATAGGTCAAGACCTTAGAAAGGTTGTTCAAGTTTTGTTTAAGTGGTGTATCTGTCTCATCTGCATCTTGAAGCATACCAGCGATATGACCAACTTCAGTGTACATACCAGTATTTACAACAACACCCATACCGCGACCATAAGTCACATTTGAGTTTTGGAAGGCCATATTGACACGGTCACCAATACCAGCATCTGCAGCAAGTTCAACTGTCAAGTCTTTTTCGACTGGCACAGACTCACCTGTCAAGGCTGCTTCTTCGATTTTAAGAGAATTAGCTTCTAGCAAACGTAGGTCCGCTGGTACCACGTCACCTGCTTCAAGAGCAACAATATCTCCAGGCACCAATTCTTTTGAATCAATCTCTGCCATGTGGCCATCACGAAGAACGCGAGCAGCTGGACTTGACATAGATTTGAGGGCTTCGATGGCTTCTTCTGCTTTTCCTTCTTGGTATACACCAAAGGCAGCGTTAATGATAACCACGGCTAAAATGATAATAGCATCTGCGATATCTTCCCCACCAGAAGTCACGACTGACAAGATTGCTGCCGCAACTAGGATGATAATCATCAAATCCTTAAATTGCTCGATGAATTTGACCAGGATTGATCGTTTCTCGCCTTCTTCGAGTTCATTGTGGCCAAATTCTGCAAGGCGCTTTTCTGCCTCACTTGATGACAAACCTTGCTCGGTCGCATCCACAGCCTTCAAGACCTCTTCAGGACTCTGAGTGTAAAACGCTTGGCGTTTTTGTTCTTTTGACATGTGTCTCCTCCTTGACATTGTGTGCAAAACAGACTCTCTTTTTCCTCATCGTATCTTTTAACGACAAACAAAAAGAGACCTGTTAATCATAACAAGTCTCGCTGTTTAAGATAGGGCCGGAAAGCATACTTTTCAGTATAAAATTCGGAATGACGACACTATCACAGGTTTCTGCCAGCTACTCCCTTGAGTAGTTCTATTATACCAAATTTTGAAAGGTTTTCAAAGAGTAAAAACTGCCTTATTTGAATTTTCCCTTGAAAACCAGTATAATGGTAGAATGCTATATGACTAGAAAGGAAGTTGAATGAAGCAATCTATCTCAAATCTCAAGTTAGCTGAGCGTGGGGCCATTATCAGTATTTCGACCTATTTGATCTTGTCTGCAGCCAAATTAGCAACTGGCCACCTCCTTCATTCATCCAGTTTGGTGGCCGATGGTTTTAACAACGTATCGGATATCATTGGAAATGTGGCCCTCTTAATTGGGATACGGATGGCGCGCCAGCCTGCAGACCGGGACCACCGTTTCGGTCACTGGAAGATTGAAGATTTGGCTAGCTTGATCACTTCTATCATCATGTTCTATGTCGGCTTCGATGTACTTCGTGATACCATTCAGAAGATTCTCAGTCGAGAAGAAACGGTTATTGATCCTCTGGGTGCAACTCTAGGAATCATTTCTGCAACGATTATGTTTGTGGTGTATCTCTACAACACTCGCCTCAGTAAGAAATCCAACTCCAAGGCCCTGAAGGCTGCCGCCAAGGACAATCTTTCTGATGCTGTTACCTCACTTGGTACCACCATTGCCATACTGGCCAGCAGTTTCAATTATCCCATTGTGGATAAACTGGTCGCTATCATCATCACTTTCTTTATCTTGAAAACGGCCTATGATATCTTCATCGAGTCTTCCTTTAGTCTTTCAGATGGTTTTGACGACCGTCTGCTTGAGGATTATCAAAAGGCCATCATGGAAATTCCCAAAATCAGCAAGGTTAAGTCCCAAAGAGGTCGTACCTACGGTAGCAACATCTACCTTGATATCACGTTAGAAATGAATCCTGACTTGTCTGTTTTTGAGAGTCATGAAATTGCGGATCAGGTCGAGTCTATGCTGGAGGAGCATTTTGGCGTCTTTGATACCGATGTCCATATCGAACCGGCGCCTATCCCTGAGGATGAAATTTTAGACAATGTCTATAAAAAATTGCTTATGCGTGAACAATTGATTGACCAAGGAAATCAACTGGAAGAACTCTTGGCTGATGATTTTGTCTATATTCGCCAAGATGGAAATCAGATGGATAAAGAGGCCTATAAAGCCGAAAAAGAGTTAAATTCAGCTATCAAGGATATTCAAATCACTTCCATCAGTCAAAAGACCAAACTCATCAGCTATGAGTTAGATGGTATCGTCCATACCAGTATCTGGCGTCGCCACGAAACTTGGCAAAATGTCTTTCATCAAGAAACCAAAAAAGAAGACAAACAGTAACCCTATCCAGTGGATAGGGCTTTTTTGATTGATTTTCTTTAACCTAAACTATCTTATAAGCATTTGGAAGATTTGGTTTTAGAAGCTTGTTTTGTCTATTTCCTTGCTTGACGATTTTGCTCGATACGCCATTCCCTTTCATAGTACTTCATGGCCTCATAGACCCTTTCAGGAAAATCTACATCTAGTAAAATGATAGGGATAATCAAATCTGCTGACTGATAAAAAGGGAAACAACTTCTCTTCAGTAAAGATAGAAGTGATTGGGATCTCGCATTGTCCTTGTTTTTAAAATAAACTTCAATCTGATAGGAATTCCTATACTTCCCTCCAATCCGAGAGAAGGAAAATTCCTCTACATCAGCCCAAGCATAGAAATGACTCGATTTCTTTGGATTCGGTTTGTAGTAAAATCCCTGAACAGTAAATCTCAAATACTCCTTGTCCAAACTTAAAAGTCTGTAAGTCAGATAAACTACTACTACACCCAAAAAAAGTAAAACCAGCATAAACAAAAGACTTATCGTATGAAGTCTGGTCCCCTTTTGCGAATACGAATAGAGATAATAGAGAGGTAACAAGAAGAAAAGACCAAACAAGGCATTCCAAATGATTTTCTTGGGACTACGTTTAATGACTTTTTCTTCCATCATGCCAACTCACTTAAATATTCATAGCGTTCGTATTTTTCAAGGAGTGCTTCGTTTTTCTCATCTAGTTCTTTTTGGAGAGTAGCCAGCTTACCAAAGTCGGACCCATTAGCCTGCATCTCCTCTTCAATAGCAGCGATACGGTTTTCCAAAGCTTCAATATCGCCTTCAATACTTGCCCACTCCTGCTTTTCTTGGTAGGTCATGCGTTTCTTGTCTTCACGGACCTTGACCACTTTCTCCTTTTCGGCCTTTTGCACTTGATTGGCCATCTCTGTTTCAAAGGCTTTTTCATCAAGATAGTCGGTGTAATGACCAAAGAAAGGACGAATTTTACCATCCTCAAAAGCGAGAATCTTGGTCGCTACCTTATCCAAGAAATAACGGTCATGGCTAACTGTCAAAACTGGACCAGCAAAGCCTTGCAAGAAATTCTCCAAAACTGTCAAGGTTGCAATATCCAAATCATTGGTTGGCTCATCTAAAAGAAGAACATTTGGTTTTTCCAAGAGCAATTTGAGAAGATAAAGACGTTTTTTCTCTCCCCCTGACAATTTCTCAATCAAGGTTCCATGCGTCGAACGTGGGAAAAGAAACTGCTCCAGCAGCTCTGCAATCGAAGTCGTAGAACCACCGCTGGTCTTGACCTCTTCTGCCACTTCCTGCAAGTAATTGATCACTCGCTTGCTTTCATCCAAGCCCTCAATTTGTTGAGAGAAATAGGCGATACGAACAGTTTCCCCAATCACAACTTGTCCTTTAGTTGGCTCAAGACTTCCTGCAATCAGGTTGAGCAGGGTTGATTTCCCAACACCATTGTCCCCAACGATTCCAATACGGTCTTTAGCCTGCACCAAGAGATTAAAATCTTGCAAAATGGGCTTGTTTTCATAGGCAAAAGAAACATCCTGAAACTCGATAACTTTCTTCCCAATCCGACTGGTTTCAAAGTTCATGGTCAAATCTGTTTCAACAACGCCGCCTGAAACTTCCTTTTTCAGGTCGTGGAAACGATTGATACGAGCCTGCTGCTTGGTCGCACGCGCCTGCGGTTGTCTGCGCATCCAGGCCAATTCTTGTTTGTAGAGTTGTTCTTTTTTGTGAAGAAGAGCCGCGTCGCGCTCATCCTGTTCCGCCTTTAGGCGAACATAGTCCTGATAATTGCCCTGATATTCGGTCAAGCCTGCGCGATCCAATTCGAAAATCCGAGTTGACAAAGCGTCTAGGAAATAACGGTCGTGGGTAATAAAAAGGACAGTTTTCTTAGAATTTTTTAAAAAGAGGGTCAGCCACTCAATGGTCGCAATGTCCAGATGGTTGGTTGGCTCATCCAGAAGCAAGAGGTCGTGGTTGCCAAGTAAGACTTGCGCCAACTGGACGCGTCTTCTCAAACCACCTGACAATTCCCCAACTGGAGTCGATAAGTCCTGAATCCCCAGCTTGCTGAGAACCGTCTTGACCTGACTCTCAATTTCCCAAGCTTGTAGAGAATCCATCTCTGCCATGACCCGTTCCAAACGCGCCTGCTTGTCCTCACTGTAGTTGAGCATAATCAATTCATACTCACGAATAAGCTGGATTTCCTTGAGGTCACTAGATAGAACCGTATCCAAAACCGTCTTGCTATCATCAAAATCAGGATCTTGGGTCAAGTAACCAATCTGGTAATCATTCTTAGCTGAAAAGGGACTGACATCCCCATCAAAGCCAGAAACACCAGAAAGGACATCCAAAAGGGTAGTCTTGCCCGTTCCATTAACACCTATTAAACCAATTCTATCCAAGTCATGGATAATAAAGGAAATATCCTTAAAAACGGTCTTGTCACCAACGGATTTACTTAGTTTTTCAACGATAAAATCACTCATTTTTTCTCCCTTAGATAAGCATGGATGGCTTGACGGTCATTCTCCAAGTCACCATCGACAATGGCAAACTCTATCTCTGTTAAAATTTCTCCCAAGTCTGGGCCCGGCTGATAACCATATTCCTTGATCAAAATACCACCGTTGATTTGGATTTCTTTCTTGTCATGAATGGTCAAACTCTGGTAGGTTTCTGTGATGACTTGTTGGTTGACTTGTTTTCCCTGAGCCTGACGAAGATTTTCAGCCTGTAAAAGTAAATCTAAATCAAAGCGATAACAATCGCGCTTGCTCAATTCTCCCTTTTCACGCAAGGCCAAAATAGTCAGCAAATCCTGAACTTGCTTGGCAAACTGGCGTGAGGTCTTCCAATCCTTCAAAAATGGCTGCACATTTTCAATATCCAAAGCCCACAGTAGAGCCGCCCAGGCTTGTTCAGAGGATTCAAAAGTAAAACTAGTCTCCAAATCAAACAGTCTGTTGAGCTTATCCTGGCTAGATGCCATATCAGGGAGATAGTCATAAGCTTGACTCTCAATCATGGAAGCCAAGCCCCTTCTCCAAAAGGGAGCCAGCAAGAGTTTATCAAACTCAACGAAGGTACGCTCCACAGAAATTTTCTCCAAAAGTGGCGTCAAAGTCTTCATAGCTTTAAATGTTTCTGGCTCAAGTTCGAAGCCAAGACTGGCTTGAAAACGGAAACCACGCATAATCCGCAAAGCATCTTCGTTGAAACGCTCACTAGCTACTCCAACTGCTCGCAAGACTTGGTTTTCCAAATCTTCTAAACCATGGAACAAGTCAATGATTTCTCCTGTCTCATCCAAGGCAAAGGCATTAACTGTGAAATCACGGCGCTTGAGGTCTTCTTCTAGCGAACGCACAAAGGAAACCGCACTGGGTCTTCGATAGTCCACATAGACATCTTCTGTCCGAAATGTGGTTACCTCATACTCCTCATCCCCATCTAAAACCAAGACGGTTCCATGCTCGATTCCGATATCGGCTGTTCGCGGAAAAATCTGCTTGGTCTCTTCTGGATAAGAAGACGTCGCAATATCCACATCATGGATAGGGCGATTGAGTAGGGCATCTCGAACAGAGCCCCCAACAAAGTAGGCCTCAAAACCTGCTTCTTTAATTTTTTCTAATACTGGTAAAGCCTTCTGAAATTCAGAAGGCATTTGCGTTAATCTCATAATAAGTGTTCTAATCCATAGACAAGCTCATGACGCTTGACAACTTCTTTAATTCCCAAATTCACCCCTGTCATGAAGGAGCTACGATCATAGGAGTCATGACGCAGGGTCAATCCTTCTCCCTGACTGCCAAAGATGACTTCCTGATGGGCTACCAAACCTGGCAAACGAACTGAGTGGATACGCATACCATCAAAGTCAGCACCACGGGCACCTGCAATCAATTCTTCCTCATCAGGCGCACCTTGCTGGATTGACTCTCGAACTTCTGCCATTAACTCAGCTGTTTTAATAGCTGTTCCACTCGGGGCATCCTTTTTCTTGTCATGATGGAGCTCGATAATCTCCACATTTGGGAAATATTTGGCAGCCTGCGTCGCAAATTGCATGAGCAAGACAGCACCCAAGGCAAAGTTAGGGGCGATCAAGCCACCCAAGTCTTGGGCACGAGAAAATTCTTTTAACTCTGCAATTTCTTCACTGGTAAAACCAGTCGTTCCAACTACTGGAGCAAAGCCATTTTCAAGAGCAAAGCGTGTATTTTCATAGGCAACAGCTGGTGTAGTAAAGTCTACCCAGACATCCGCTTCAAAATCGACCAAATCAGCCTTCTCCTTGAAAACAGGAATTCCCTGCCATTCTGACTCAGACTCAAAAGGATCCAAAACTGCTACCAAGTCCAAGTCTGGATCAGCCAAGACCATCTGACAAGCAGCCTGGCCCATCTTTCCCTTAAAACCAGCAATAATTACTCGAATACTCATCTCTACTCCTGACTAAGATACAAAGGACGTTAGCTGCCCTTGAAAAATAGGGAATGACGCTGACTTTCCATGAAAGGCAAGACAGGCATCTTTTTTCATGAGGCAGGTAGTCCGTGTTCAATTTCTAAGATACAAAGCCTGTAAGAACACAAAGCGAAAATAGGAGGTCTGATCAAGGAGTAGATGCTCCTTGGAAGAACTATCTTTTTCACACAAGGTTTCAGGCGTGTTCATTTGTTAACTTCTTAACTAAGCTAAAAGTCCCAACTAAATCACTGGAATATAGCCTAGAGCAATGCTTCCTGCTCCTAGGTGTGTTCCAATGACACTACCAAATGTAGCAAGTGAAACATCCATACCTACTCCAGATTCAAGTAAGTGCTGACGCAATTCCTCAGCCTTTTCAGGAGCATTCCCGTGAATGACAATGATACGGTATTGGCCTGAAGCTGTGGCTTCCTTGATAATCTCAATTAAACGCTTGGTTGCTTTCTTTTCAGTACGAACTTTTTCGTACACTTCAATCACACCTTGGTCGTTGAAATAAAGAATTGGCTTAATGCTTAGGAGATTACCCAAAATAGCCGCCCCATTTGAAAGGCGTCCACCTTTAACCAAGTGGTCCAAGTCATCGACCATGATGAAAGCAGATGTGTGACTAATCTGAATAGCTAGCTTATCTTGAATAATAGCAAAATCATCGCCCTGGTCTCGCCAATTAAAGACACTTTCAACCATGATACCCAGAGGAGCACTTGTAATCAAAGTGTCTGGGAAGGCAATGGTTAAGCCCTCATATTCTTCTATCATATACTGGATATTTTGGTAAAAACCTGAAATTCCAGAAGATAGGAAAAGCCCCAAAACATGTGTATAGCCTTGTTCTTTGAGCGAAGTTAGAATCTCATCTAACTTTGCAATACTTGGTTGACTGGTCTTAGGCAATTCAGAAGCCTGAGCCATTTTTTGGTAAAATTCCTCAGCAGTCAGATTGATGCCTTCGACATACTCTTCACCATCAATATTGACAGGAATATCCAAGACAAACAAATCTTCTCTTTGCAAGGTCTCTGCACTGAGATAGGCAGAAGAATCTGTGATAACAGCTAATTTCATATTAGAACTCCAAATTGATTCCTGGTAAGTCTAATGCAATTTCAGTTACTTCGTAAGTCAAACGGTTAAGCATGTTCAAACATGGACGAGCCAAAGTTTCAACTTCCTCTTGATTAAACTCACTTGGTTCATTGACAATACGACCTTCTACATGGTTAACTTGGGAAATCGTTCCACTGATAACAAATTTGTCAAAGACAATCATAAAACTTAAGACAACCACTAAAGATGTCACTTGATTTTCTTGGTCATGTTGGAGTAATTGGAAGTTCACATCCACCTTAGTTTCAGGAGCTCCATTTTCATTTTCCCATTCAAAATTACGCGCATCAAAATGATACTGACTAACAAATTCTTGTTCACGTTTAAGATTCATGTCTTTCTCCCTTGGCTACAATATTATAAGCTATTGTACCATAATTTTTTATTTTCATCTAGTTTTCTAGGATTTAGTCAATCCCGATTTCAGCTCGAACTACGTCTGCGATAGTATCAACATAGTAGTCCACTTCTTCTGTTGTAGGCGCTTCTGCCATGACACGCAAAAGGGGCTCTGTTCCACTTGGGCGAACAAGGATACGGCCATTGCCTGCCATTTCTTCTTCCATCTTCTCGATGATAGCCTTGATAGCTGGAACTTCCATAGCCTTTTCCTTCATGGCATTTTCCACTCGGATATTGACTAATTTTTGTGGATAGATAGTTACTTCTGCAGCCAACTCTGACAAGCTCTTACCAGTTTCCTTCATGATTTTTGTCAATTGGACAGCTGATAATTGACCATCACCAGTTGTATTGTAGTCCATCAAGATGACGTGACCAGACTGTTCACCACCGAGGTTGTAGCCTGATTTTTTCATTTCTTCCACAACATAGCGGTCGCCAACTGCAGTGACTGCCTTGTTAATGCCTTCACGGTCCAAGGCCTTGTGGAAACCAAGGTTGGACATAACAGTTGTCACGATTGTATTTTGGGCCAATTGTCCTTTTTCAGAAAGGTATTTCCCGATGATGTACATAATCTTGTCACCATCAACGATGTCGCCATTTTCATCAACAGCAATCAAACGGTCACTGTCTCCGTCAAAGGCCAAACCAATAGCTGAGCCGCTTTCTTTGACCACATCTTGAAGAGCTTCTGGGTGAGTTGAACCAACATTAAGGTTGATGTTAAGACCATCTGGTGTTTCCCCGATAACAGTTAATTGAGCGCCAAGGTCTGCAAAGATTTGACGGGCACTTGTAGACGCCGCACCGTTTGCTGTGTCCAAGGCAACCTTCATTCCCTCAAGAGGAGTTCCAGTTGAAACAAGATAGCCTTCATACTTACGCAAGCCTTCTGGATAATCTACCAAGGTTCCCAAGCCTTCTGCACTTGGACGAGGAAGAGTATCTTCCGCAGCGTCTAGCAAGGCTTCAATTTCTGCTTCTTTTTCATCGTCCAGTTTGAAGCCATCACCGCCAAAGAACTTAATTCCGTTATCAAGGACTGGATTGTGGCTGGCAGAAATCATGACACCAGCACTTGCTCCTTCAGTTTTTACCAAGTAAGCTACTGCTGGTGTTGCCAAAACACCTAGTTTGTATACGTGAATACCAACTGAAAGCAGACCTGCAACCAAGGCCGATTCTAGCATTTCTCCTGAAATACGTGTGTCACGTCCTACAAAGACTTTCGGTGCTTCCGTTTCATGTTGGCTAAGAACATAACCTCCAAAACGTCCCAACTTAAAGGCCAATTCTGGCGTTAGTTCTACGTTAGCTTCTCCACGGACTCCATCAGTCCCAAAATATTTACCCATTTTTATAAAATCCTTTTCCTATTTTTAATTTGTTTTTGAACTAGTTGCTTTCGTTGACGAAGATGTCTCCGACGAACTGCTTGTAGTTGAATTTGATGTGCTTGAACTTGGTGCTACTGGTTTTGTAGTCACCTTCATTGTCGTGTCGAACGGAGTAATAACTGCCGGTAAGACAACACCATTGCGATCGATTGCCTGCAAAGGTACTGAACCACTGTAATTACCTGTTATGCGTTCGCTGGTTGGTAAAAGCGCAATAACTTTGTCAATCTTAGCTAATGTTTCCTGGTCAGTTGTGACCGAAACTCGTTCGTTTGACACGGTTATACTATCAATTTGTAACTTGGGATCAATCTGGCTTTGGTCAACTTGTGGCACAACAAGCATCCCATCTCGCTTAACCTTCTTCCCAACTTTCACTGTAATCTTTTGAGGCGTTGCCACAGCGGTCAATCCACTTGGAAGATTTTCAATATTCAAGGGAACTTCAATCGTTCCAACACTGGCATCCGTCAAATCAGCAGTTACCTTAAACTTACGAGTGCTCTCCTGCATTTCGCTGGCCAAGGTCACACGATTGGCTCCGGTTAATACCACTGAAACTTCTGATGCAAATCCGCTAATGAAATACTGGTCATCATCATAGTGAATAACGATAGGAACGTTCGTTATCGTATTGGTGTAAGTTTCTGATTTAACCTGCCTTGCGGTATTACTATTTTGAAAGTTGGTTGACGTTGCATAGATGAATAAGATACAAGCAAAAAAGAGAGATGAAATGATGTATAGACTATTTTTTCTCATATTTCCAACCTCCTAACAAACGGTCCTTGAAACTGACTTTTTCCTCAACGACTGGCAAAAGAATTGCTCGTAGCTCTGCTTCAAATTCTTCAATCGTCAAGTCGTGCTTGAAAACACCGTTATAGGTAATAGAAATGCCACCTGTTTCCTCTGAGACGATGAAGGTCAAGGCATCGGATACTTCTGACAAACCGATAGCCGCCCGGTGTCTGGTCCCAAATTCCTTTGAAATCCCTGTGCTTTCTGTTAAGGGTAGATAGGCAGAGGTGACTGCAATCCGATTTTCTCTGATAATCACAGCACCATCGTGTAGGGGAGTGTTGGGGATAAAGATATTAATAAGGAGTTCAGCTGAAATATTGGCATCCAAAGGAATCCCTGTCGCAATGTATTCTTGCAAGGTCCGAACTCGTTGGATGGCAACCAGAGCACCAATCTTACGAGGACTCATATATTCAACCGACTTGACAAAGGCACGAATCATTTGCTCCTCTGCACTAATTTGAGCAGTAGAAAAGAAATCTGTCGCCCTTCCCAAACGTTCCAAACCAGTCCGAATCTCTGGAGAGAAGATCACAACTGCAGCAATGACACCATAGGTGATAATCTGATTAATCAACCAAGAAATCGTTGTTAAACCAAGGATATTGGCCACAACCTGGGCTAATACAAAGATCACAACTCCCCGCACCAAAATCATAATCTTGGTACCAGCTATCGCTTTTGTAAAACGATATAAAATATAGGCCACAATCAAAATATCAAACACATTGATGGCAATACTCCAAGGACTAGAAAACAAGCTAGTCCAATATTGCAGGTTGGATAATTGTTGAAAGTTCATCTGCTGTCTCCTCTCTGTCCAAACACGTTCCTTTCTATTATACCATTTTTCTGACATTTTTTTCCCTATCCTACTTCATTTTAAATTAAAGAAAAAATATGATAAAATAAACTGATACTCAATGAAAATCAAAGAGCAAACTAGGAAGCTAGCCGCAGGTTGCTCAAAACACTGTTTTGAGGTTGTGGATAGAACTGACGAAGTCAGTAACCATGGCTACGGTAAAGCGCCGCTGACGTGGTTTGAATTTGATTTTCGAAGAGTATGACTAGAAAAAACAAAGGAGAAACCATGTCTCAACTCTATGATATTACCATTGTAGGTGGTGGTCCTGTCGGGCTTTTTGCAGCCTTCTATGCCCACCTACGCCAAGCCAAGGTCCAAATCATCGACTCTCTTCCCCAACTAGGTGGACAACCTGCTATTCTCTACCCTGAAAAGGAAATTTTAGACGTCCCGGGTTTCCCAAACCTGACTGGAGAAGAGTTGACTAACCGTCTAATCGAGCAATTAAATGGCTTTGATACCCCTATTCATCTCAACGAAACGGTTCTTGAGATTGAAAAACAAGAAGAAGGATTTGTCATCACAACTTCTAAAGGAAGTCATCTGTCTAAAACTGTTATCATTGCTATGGGGGGTGGTGCCTTCAAACCACGTCCGCTGGAACTAGAAGGCGTTGAGGGCTATGAAAATATCCACTACCACGTTTCTAACATTCAGCAATATGCTGGTAAGAAAGTGACGATTCTGGGTGGTGGGGACTCAGCTGTTGATTGGGCTTTAGCTTTTGAAAAAATTGCGCCAACTACCCTTGTCCACCGTAGAGATAATTTCCGCGCCTTGGAACACAGTGTCCAAGCTTTGCAGGAATCTTCTGTGATCATCAAGACACCATTCGTCCCTAGCCAACTCCTTGGAGATGGAAAAACACTCGATAAACTTGAAATCACAAAAGTCAAATCTGATGAAACAGAAACTATTGACCTAGACCACCTCTTTGTCAACTATGGTTTCAAATCTTCTGTTGGTAACCTTAAAAACTGGGGTCTGGACCTCAACCGTCACAAGATTATCGTCAATAGCAAGCAAGAATCTAGCCAAGCAGGTATCTATGCTATCGGTGACTGTTGCTACTATGACGGAAAAATTGATCTGATTGCGACAGGGCTTGGAGAAGCACCAACCGCTGTTAACAATGCCATTAACTACATCGACCCAGAACAAAAAGTACAACCAAAACACTCTACTAGTTTATAGAAAAAGAACCACGAGTCACATACGATTCGTGGTTTTATAATTCATCAGCTATCTTATTGATTTTTCTGAGTCTGTGGTTGACACCACTTTTTGTAAGGGGAGTGCTGAGACTATCTGCTAACTGCTGGATAGAGTAGTCTGGGTGCTGAATCCGCAGTTGCGCCACTTCCTGCAAATCCACTGGCAGATTTTCTAAGCCCATGATATCTTTGATTTTACTGATATTGTTGATAGTCTTCATGCTGGCAGAGACTGTCCGAGCGATATTAGCTGTCTCGGCATTATTGGCCCGATTGAGGTCGTTACGGGTTTCTCGTAAAATCTTAACCCGCTCAAAATCATCACGCGCCTGCATGGCTCCGATGACAATCAAGAAGTCCATAATATCTTCAGCTCGCTGGAGGTAGGTCACTGCCCCCTTCTTACGCTCAAGCACCTTGGCATCCAGTAAAAATTGCTGGAGAAGTGAGGCAAGCCCTTGCGCGTGGTCCAGATAAACAGAACTGATTTCCAACTGGTACTTACCTGACTCAGGGTCACGAATGCTTCCATTTGCCAAGAAAGCACCACAGAGATAGGCACGACCTGCTTCCTCATCCGATAAAATCGCCTCGTCAATACCTGTTTCCAGACCAAAGAAGGAGTCTGCCAAGTGCAAATCACTCAATAAGTCCTGCACCTTTTCATCTGTAAAAACGGTATAGACCCGATTCTTACGAAGATTGCTCCGTTGGTGGTGTCGGATTTCCGATTTGATTTCGTAGAAATGGAGAAAGGACTCATAGAGGTGCCGAGCCAGTTTGGCATTTTCTGTCACGACAGACAAGGTCAAGCCCGAAGTCGAAAGACCGATGCTACCAGACATCTTGATAATGGCAGATAATTCATGCCGGCTCAGATGGTGCTGACCTAGAATTTCTTCTTTTACTGCTACTGTGAAACTCATTTTCTCACCTTTATAATGCGCATCAACTCATCCACGATCAAATCTCCATCGTGGAAGGCACCCCCATTTTCCAGACGAAGGAAGTTGGATGAAATCACACGCGGAACTTGCTTACAAAGACCAGCAAAATCATGTTCCACCTGCACCAAGTATTCATCAAAACGGTTGGAATTCATGTATTCCTGAGGCACTTTTTCGATATTCACCAAGACAGTGTCGATAAAAGGTCTGCCAAGATGACGATGCAAGACTTCCACATGGTCGCTATCTGTAAAGTGTTCCGTCTCCCCACGTTGAGTCATGATATTGCAGACATAGGCGATTTCTGCCTTGGTTTCCAAAAGCGCCTGCCCGATTTCCTTAATCACGATATTGGGCAAAATAGAGGTAAAGAGAGAACCAGGACCTAGGACAATCATGTCACTTTCAAGAATGGTCTGCACTACTCGACGGCTAGCCAGAGGCGTATCATCGTTGAGGGTATTGGTCACATAAACATGATCAATCATGCCTGGATGGTCTGCAATATGACTCTCTCCAGCCACCTCTGTCCCGTCCTGGAAGACTGCATGAAGGGTCAAGGGATGGTCACTGGAAGGATAAATCTTCCCAGTTGTGTGGAAAAATTTGCTTAGCAACTGCATGGCATTATAGGTCGAACCCTGCATTTCTGACAGGCCAGCGATAATGAGATTTCCCAATGGATGGCCAGCAAAGGCTCCCGCATCCTCAGAAAAGCGATACTGAAAGACTTTCTCATAGAACTTAGGCATATCCGACATGGCCACAAGGACATTACGAAGATCACCTGGCGGTGTCAACTGCTGCATATTTTTTCGGAGTTCACCTGATGAACCACCATCATCTGCCACCGTTACGATAGCTGCGATTTCCACATCTTTTTCCCGCAGACTTTTTAGAATGACGGGGATCCCAGTCCCTCCACCAATCACCGTTATCTTTGGTTTTCTCATGAACGGTTTACCGTTTCCTTTCTTCGGTCTTTGTCGCGATGCCCTTCATTAACAGGCCAATTCTTGGATAAGTCCTGCGCCAAGCGTTTAGCAAAGGCCACACTACGGTGTTGTCCTCCTGTACAGCCCATGGCAATGGTCAAAACGGACTTCCCTTCCTTTTGGTAACTTGGCAAAATTGGCTCAATCAAGGCCAACAAATGTTGATAAAAATCTTCTGACTCAGGATGGTTCATGACATAATCATAAACAGGTTCATCCACACCCGTTTGATTACGCAGTTCTGGTAGGTAGTAGGGATTTGGCAAGAATCGGACGTCAAAGACCAAGTCTGCATCAATCGGAATTCCATATTTAAATCCAAAAGAGATGACTTCGATACGGAAAGACTGGGCTTGTTCCTGATCTGAAAACTGCTCTGCAAGGGTTTTGCGCAGCTCACGTGGAGTAAGTTCTGTCGTATCCACAACATTTTGACTCATATTTTTCAAAGGTGCCAAGAGTTCACGTTCCAACTTGATTCCGTCTAAAATCCGTCCATCTGCAGCTAATGGGTGACTCCGTCTAGTTTCCTTGTAGCGCGCGACCAATTCTTTATCAGCTGCATCCAAAAAGAGAATTTTAAAGTCCAGTTCTTCCTTGTTTTCCAACTCATCCAAAACATCTTGAATCTCTGAGAAGAAAGAACGGCTACGCATATCTACTACCAAGGCCAACTTATGGTCGTCTTCCTTTGTTTCCACCAACTGCAAAAACTTAGGCAAGAGAGCTGGCGGCATATTATCAATAGTAAAATAACCCAAATCTTCGAAGGACTGAATGGCAACTGTTTTCCCTGCACCACTCATTCCTGTCACAATCACCAAGTGAAGTTGTTTCTTTGTCATCTTTTTCTCCTTATATCAAAAGAAGTTTGGCTACACCAAACTTCAACTAGCTTATCCAATCTCTGCGATGACTTCGATTTCGACTTTTACATCACGAGGAAGACGAGCTACCTCTACTGCTGAACGAGCTGGAAATTCTTCTTTAAAGGCCGTTTGGTAAACCTCGTTAAAAGGAACAAAGTCGTTCATATCGCTCAAGAAACAAGTTGTTTTGACAACATGGTCAAAGTCTGTTCCTGCTTCTGCCAAAATAGCACCAATGTTTTTCAAGACTTGTTCTGTCTGTTCTTGGATCGTTTCTCCAACGATTTCCCCAGTTTCAGGAGATAGAGGAACTTGACCACTAGCAAACAAAAGGTTGCCAACGATTTTTCCTTGAACATATGGTCCGATAGCCTTTGGAGCTTTGTCTGTATGAATTGTTTTTGCCATTTCTTTACCTCATAATTTTTCTAAAATTGCATCCCAAGCTTGATCCATCCCTGCCTTGCTGACAGATGAAAAGAGAATAAAGTCGTCACTTGGGTCAAAGTTTAATTTCTTTTTGATTGCTGATTCGTGCTTGTTCCATTTACCACGAGGAATCTTGTCCGCCTTAGTCGCCACAATGATAACCGGAATCTCATAATACTTGAGAAATTCGTACATCTGTACATCATCTGCTGACGGGTCATGACGAAGGTCAACTAAACTAACCACCGCACGGAGATTTTCCCGAGTTGTTAGGTACTCCTCAATCATGCGCCCCCACTTTTCACGTTCCTTTTTAGAAACGCGGGCATAGCCATAACCAGGCACATCCACAAAGCGCATCTTGTCATCAATGTTAAAGAAGTTGAGAAGCTGGGTTTTACCAGGTTTCCCTGATGTTCGGGCTAGATTCTTACGGTTCAGCATAGTGTTGATAAAGCTAGATTTACCAACATTGGAACGCCCTGCTAGGGCAATCTCTGGCAGTTCATCCTGCGGATAGTGGGATTTATTAGCCGCACTGAGCAAGATTTCTGCATTGTGTGTATTAAGTTCCATAGTCACCTCTAGGCTGTTTCTAGGATTGGTTTATCCGTTCCATCGACAGCTTCTTTTGTGATGCGGACCAATTTCACATTTTCCTGACTCGGTACTTCAAACATGACATCTAGCATGGTTTCTTCGATAATCGAGCGAAGACCACGCGCACCGGTTTTGCGTTCGATAGCCTTATTGGCGATTTCTTGAAGGGCTTCGTCGTCAAATTCCAACTCGACATCATCATAAGATAGCAAGGTTTGGTACTGTTTCACCAAGGCATTTCTTGGCTCTTTCAAGATACGAACCAAGTCATCCACTGTCAATTGCTCCAGAGCTGCAAAGACTGGCAAGCGCCCAATCAACTCAGGGATAATACCAAATTTTTGAATATCCTCTGCGATGATTTCTTGCATGTAAGAGCTATTTTCATCAATCGCTTTATTATTTTGACCAAAGCCGATAACCTTTTCACCCAGACGTTGTTTAACGATTTCTTCAATACCATCAAAGGCTCCACCCACGATGAAGAGGATATTTTTAGTATCCACTTGAATCATCTCTTGTTGCGGATGTTTGCGTCCACCTTGAGGCGGCACACTAGCAACAGTTCCCTCGATAATCTTGAGAAGGGCTTGTTGTACCCCTTCACCAGAAACGTCGCGTGTAATCGATACGTTCTCGCTCTTCTTGGCAATCTTGTCAATTTCATCCACGTAGATAATCCCACGTTCTGCACGTTCGATGTTAAAGTCAGCAGCCTGCAAGAGTTTGAGGAGGATATTTTCCACGTCCTCACCCACATAACCAGCCTCAGTAAGAGCTGTGGCATCTGCGATCGCAAAAGGCACATTCAAGCTCTTAGCCAAGGTCTGAGCAAGGAAAGTCTTCCCTGAACCAGTTGGGCCGATCATCAAGATGTTTGACTTCTGCAAATCCACATCTTCCGACTCTTCACGTGTATCGTGGAAATTGATGCGTTTGTAGTGGTTGTAAACTGCCACTGCCAAGGCACGTTTGGCACGATCTTGACCAATTACATAGTGGTTCAATATATGGAGGAGTTCGATTGGTTTTGGTACCTCAGACAAGTCTGCCAAGACTTCCTCAGCCAACTCCTCTCGAATGATTTCCTGGGCCAACTCTACACATTCATTACAGATAAAGGCGTTGTTCCCAGCGATTATTTTTTGTACTTCTTCTTGGCTTTTGCCACAAAATGAGCAATAAACCATCATATCATTATTCCTATTTGTAGGCATGATTTCCTTCCGTTCTATTCTATACTGTCATTCTATCTAAAATAAGGTCATGTAAAAAGCATGGATACTATTGACCAAATTGGTAAAGGCATTTAACCATAGCAGGACAGAAAGTCCATAACGCTTTTTACGAAAAGCCTGTGCCCCAGCAAGCAAACAGACCAAACACAGCATGGCTGTGAAAAAACCAAATATACTACGTTCCATTAGACTTCCTTTCTCTTGCGGTATTGGATGGTAAAATCATAAAGATTTTTCTCATCTTTGGTATAAGATTTGCTTGAAACCGTCTCAAAAAGAGACAAGTCAAACTCTTCAGGAAAAAAGGTATCTCCTTCCACCCGAGCATGAATTTGAGTCACAATGACTTCATCAAGATAGGGTTCAAAAGCCTGAAAAATTTGCTTCCCACCGATAATATAGAGATTCTTGTCTTGAGCCTGATACCAGTCCAAGACAGACTGGACATCATAAAAAGTAGTAACACCATCTATCTTTTCTTCCGGGTTACGTGTCAAAATCAAGGTCTCCCGTTTTGGAAGCAAGCGACGTCCCATTCCATCAAAGGTCACACGCCCCATCAATATAGCATGATTCAAAGTTGTTTCTTTAAAGTGTTGCAATTCTGCTGGCAAATGCCAAGGCAGACGATTGTCCTTACCAATCACACCCTCTTCATCCTGGGCCCAAATAGCTACGATTTTCTTAGTCATGCTTCCATCCTTTTCACTGATAGTACTATTTTATCAAAAAACTAAAAAAAAGACTGGTTTGGAATGCGTTCAGTTCGATAGAAAAGAAGCAGGCTAGCTTTAGCCTGCTTCTCCTGTCCCTAGGACATGCGTTTTTTTGCTTCTGATTCAATTTTTTTAACTACTTCTTGAATACTTAGTCCAGTTGTATCAAGGTAAACTGCATCCTCTGCTTGTTTGAGAGGTGAAGTCTCACGATGGCTATCCTTGTAGTCGCGCGCAGCAATTTCCTCTTTTAGAGTTTCAAGGTCTGTTTCAATTCCCTTGGCAATATTTTCCTTGTAACGACGCCCTGCTCGTTCATCAACAGAAGCTACTAGGAAAATTTTCAGTTCTGCTTGTGGCAATACAACAGTTCCAATGTCGCGACCGTCCATGACAATCCCTCCTTGCTGGGCAATCTCTTGTTGAAGAGAAACTAGTTTCTCGCGTACCTCAGGAATTGCCGCAATAGCAGAAACATGATTGGTCACTTGATTTTCACGAATAGGATGAGTAATATCCACATCTCCTACAAAGACAAGCTGTTCTCCAGTTTCTGAGCGCCCAAAACTAATTGGATGCTGGTTCAATAAGTCTAGAAGTGCTTCAACTTCTTCTACTCCTAACTGGTTCTTGAGAGCCATATAGGTCGCCGCACGATACATAGCACCTGTATCTAGGTAGGTGTAACCAAAATCCTTGGCAATAATCTTGGCGACTGTACTCTTACCACTTGAAGCTGGACCGTCAATAGCAATTTGAATTGTTTTCATATCAACTCCTATTTAATTTTGACAACATCACCTGGATTAGCAAACCAAGACCCTGTAGCCATATGCCCAGGATTCAAGGCCTCTAGTTGAGCAATGGAGATTCCTGCACGAGCGGCAATGGTTGCTTCTCCTTCTCCAGCCTGGACTGTAATTGTCCCTTCACTATCAGTATGTTCTTCAGAATGACTTTCACTAGAGGAGCTCTCTGTAGAAGTTGCTTCTTCAGTCTTACTAGATGAAGATGCAGATTCTTCTGTTACAGAGGTTGAAGCAGGGGCAGATGAATCATAAAAATCTTTCAAGGCTGCTGTACGATTACTCCCTCCACTTGAAAGGTAAATCAATACTATTATCATTACTACAACAATCACGAAAAAGAGACTAGCTAGAATCGTCAAGACACGATTTGCAACAAAACCTGTACCTTTTTGATTACGTTGACGTCGTTCCGTTCTCGTCTGTTCTTCTTGATTCTCATAAATATCTTCTTGCCACGGTTCTTTTGCCATAACTTACTCCTTGTTTTTTTTTACTTTTCTTATTACAATATAAATATGAAAATCACACTTATACCTGAACGTTGCATTGCCTGTGGGCTTTGTCAAACTTATTCTGAATTATTTGATTACCACGATAATGGAATCGTGCGTTTTTACGATGACCCTAACCAACTAGAAAAAGAAATTTCTCCTAGTCAGGACGTCGTAGAAGCTGTTAGAAACTGTCCGACACGTGCCTTGATTAAAGATTAACTCTAATATCGATAAGAACGTTCCACTCCTTCTAGTTTAGCATATTTCCATGCAAAATTATAGTCTTTTCTCTTTATTTTTTTCTGTAAAATCAGGAAGGTCACTTTTTTCTTTGATAAGATAAAGTGGTCTTTTTTTAGTCTCTAGATAAATCTTACTAATATACTTGCCCAGAATCCCAATGGTCAAGAGTTGAATGCCTCCAAGAAAGAGAATGACAGCCATCAGAGAGGTCCAACCTGATGTCGGATTGCCCAAAATGAGGGTCCGCACCACAACCAAAAAGGTCATAAGCAGAGAAATAAAACAAGATAGGAGACCAGCCACAAAAGCGATAATCAAGGGGAAATCTGAAAAATTGACAATCCCTTCAATGGAGTAGAAAAAGAGTTGCCTAAAACTCCAACTGGTCTTGCCAGCCTGCCTTTCGACATTTGGATAGTCCAGATAGTGGGTTTTAAAACCCACCCAGGCAAAGAGCCCCTTTGAAAAACGATTGGACTCGGTCAAAGCTAAAATGGCATCCACTACAGATCTTCTCATTATGCGAAAATCACGGACACCTGACGGCAGGGCTACTGGACTAATTTTTTTCATGAAGCGATAAAAGAGATCAGCGCAGAAACTGCGAAAGAAGGGTTCCCCCTCCCTACTGGTTCTCCGTGTCCCAACACAGTCCAAGTCTGCATTTTGGTCTAGTAATTTTTTCATCTCAAGCAACATACTAGGAGGATCCTGGAGGTCTGCATCCATAACCACCACCAAATCTCCTGTCGCATATTGCAAACCTGCATAGAGTGCTGCTTCTTTGCCAAAATTTCGCGAGAAAGAAATATAATGGACTGCCGGATTTTGCTCCCGATAGGACTTTAAGAGTTTCAAGGTCCCATCACTTGATCCATCATCGACAAAGACATACTCGATTTCTGTTTCCAAATCTGGAAGTAAATCTTCCAAAGCCTGATAAAAAAGAGGAAGTACTTCCTCTTCGTTTAAACAGGGGACAATGATTGACATCACCATCTTAGTCTTCAAATCCATTTGGATGCTTGCTTTGCCAACGCCATGCGTCTTCACACATTTGGGTGATGTCTAGTTCTGCTTCCCAACCAAGTTCTGCTTTGGCTTTTGCAGGATCTGAATAGCAGGCTGCGATATCCCCTGGACGGCGTTCTACGATGCGGTAAGGAATTGGACGTCCCACTGCTTTTTCCATGTTTTGGATAATTTCTAGAACAGAATAGCCTTTACCTGTTCCAAGGTTATAAATGTTTAGGCCTGAACCTTTTTGGATTTTTTGTAGAGCTGCAACGTGACCTTTAGCCAAATCGACAACGTGGATATAGTCGCGAACACCAGTTCCGTCTTCCGTATCGTAATCGTCTCCAAACACTTGCACTTGTTCTAGTTTTCCAACTGCTACTTGAGTCACATATGGCAAGAGGTTGTTTGGAATACCGTTTGGATTTTCTCCTAAATCACCACTCTCATGGGCTCCGATTGGGTTAAAGTAACGAAGCAAGACCACATTCCATTCTGAGTCTGCCTTGTAAATATCCGTCAAAATTTCCTCGAGCATAAGCTTAGTGCGGCCATATGGATTAGTCACTGAAAGTGGGAAATCTTCCAAGATTGGCACTGTATGAGGATCTCCGTAAACTGTCGCAGAAGAACTGAAAATAATGTTTTTACAGTTGTTTTCTTCCATGGCTTTTAGAAGACTGACAGTTCCCGCGATATTGTTGTCATAGTAGGCAAGAGGGATACGTGTTGATTCACCAACAGCCTTCAAACCAGCAAAGTGAATAACCCCTGTTGGTTCTTCTTGCTTGAAAATATCTCTGAGGGTATCAGTGTCACGGATATCTGCCTCATAGAAAGGCACTTCAACTCCTGTGATTCTCTCAACAACTTCTAAACTTTTTCTGTTACTATTAACAAGGTTATCCACCACAACAACTTGATGACCTGCTTGGATTAACTCAATAACAGTGTGGGTTCCGATAAATCCTGCTCCACCCGTTACCAAAATCTTTTCTTGCATCTTCTTTCCTCGATTCTCGGATTATTTTTTCTTATTTTACCATTTTTGATAGGGAATGTCATTTGCCATCCTAGAGGGGTGACTAAAATTTTAGTAAAATGCTTATTCGCTTTTTACCCGTTTAACATAATTTTCAATTGGGTAGTTTAGAGGGTCCAAGGTCAACTCCTTGCCTTGGACCAATTGAGCCAGATGGTAACCAATGATAGGACCAGTTGTGAGACCTGAAGAACCCAGTCCACTAGCAGCATAGACACCTGCTAATTCTGGAACCTGCCCAAAGAAAGGAGAGAAATCGCTGGTATAGGCACGGACTCCCACACGCTCAGCTCTTGAATTCGCTTTAGATAAAACTGGATAATGGGGCAAGGTTGCCTCCTCCATTTGTTTGAGCAAGGTTTCATCTACCGTCAAATCAAATCCCATATCATTTTCATGAGTAGCTCCTAGGGACAATTTCCCACTTGCAAAAGGAATCAAATCCCACTCCCCTTCTGGCATAACAACAGGGTAAGCTTCCATGTCTTGGGCAAGTTGATAATCTCGGAGTTGCCCCTTTTGGGGACGAACATCTACTTCATAACCTAAAGGCTCTAACATGTCCCCCAACCAAGCTCCCGTTGCCAAAATAACCTGATCAAACACCTCTTCGCCAATCTGGTAGCCTGACGATAAAGGTGTCAGAGTTACTTTTTCTTTGACCAGCTTGACCTGACTGGCTTCTAGCAAACGAGTCACTAAGAGTTGACCATCTACTCTCGCTCCACCAGAAGCATAGAGCAGGTGATCAAATCCCTGCAAGCCAGGGAATAATTCATTAGCTGATACTTGGTCTAGAATGGCTAACTGCCCTATCAAGGGAGACTCTTCTCTGCGCTGGAGGGCCAGTTGATAGAGTTCTTCCAACTTGGACTCATTCTTCTTCAAGAGAAAGACTCCCGAACGCTGGTAAAAGTCGATTTCTTGTCCTGATTTCTCTAAATCAGCTAATAAATCCACATAAAAGTCAGCCCCCAAGCGCGCCATTTTGTACCAGGCTTTATTGCGGCGTTTGGAAAACCAAGGACTGATAATTCCTGCTGCGGCCTTGGTAGCTTGACCTTGTCCATGGTCAAAAACGGTCACCTCTAGTTCACTTTCTTTCGACAGGTAGTAGGCTGCTGTTGCTCCTACAATTCCTGCTCCGATAATGGCAACTTTTTTCATTGTTTTCACTTTCTAACTAGATATGGTGGAAAGGATTGGTCGATGCTTGACTAGGTACAATATCAATAGTCCATCCCTTTTCTGACTTCCATTGACTAAGGAGTGCGGAAATTTTTTCCACAAAAAGCACTTCAATATAGTGACCTGGGTCCAATGCCAGTACCCCATCAGACAACATATCCTGGGCAGTGTGGTAGTAAATATCACCAGTGATATAGACATCGGCTCCTTTAGCTAAAGCATCCTTATAGAAAGACTGCCCGCTTCCACCACAGATGGCCACTCTTGAAATAGGTTTCTGCAAGTCATTCTCTTGATAATGCACCAATCGAAGACTATCTAAACCAAAGACTCGCTTGACATGCTGGGCCAATTCCCCAAATGTCTGAGGATGAACATTTCCAATACGTCCAATTCCACGTTCAGGACCTGTTTCCTGAAGATAAGTTGTATCCTCGATTCCTAGCATCTGGCAAAACCAATCATTGAGACCATTTTCAACGATGTCAATATTGGTATGGCTAACATAAACTGCGATATCATGCTTGATGAGATCAATGTAAATCTGATTTTGTGGACGGCTAGCTACCAAATCCTTGATGGGACGGAAAATCGGCGCGTGCTTGACGATAATCAAATCCACACCTTTTTCAATAGCTTCAGCCACCGTTTCTTCACGAATATCCAGAGCAACCATGACACTTTGGATATCCTTGTCCAAAGTTCCAATTTGCAGGCCACGACTGTCTCCCTCCATGGAAAATTCCTGAGGGCAAAAGGCTTCATATGCGTTAATTACTTCACTTGCTAACATGGAGCACCTCCTTGATGGCTTGAATCTTATCTACTAGAACTTGACGTTCTTCCAGATTTTTCTCTGGGATTTGTCCGAGAGCAAACTCTAGCTTAACAACTTCTTTTTGCCATTTTTGGACAAAGACTGGACTGACCTCTTTGCACAAGAAAGGTCCAAAGCGAACATCACTGGCTGATAGCTTCATTTGTCCTGCTTCCACCACCAAAATCTCGTAAAACTTGCCAGCTTCTTCTAAGATGCTTTCAGCTACAATCTGAAATCCGTTCTCTTGTAGCCAGATACGCAAATCGTCTTCACGATTATTGGGTTGGAGGATCAATCGTTCTACATTAGCTAACTTGTCCAAGCCTTCTTCTAAAATCCTAGCAATCAAACGACCTCCCATCCCAGCAATGGTAATGACCGATACCTTATCTGCCTCTTCAAAGGCTGCCAAGCCATTGGCTAAACGAACCTGGATTTTCTCCTTTAGGCCGTGGGCCTCAACATTTTTGACAGCAGACTGATAAGGTCCCTCCACAACTTCACCTGCAATGGCACTTTTAATTTGTCCTCTTTCGATCAACTCGATAGGCAGATAAGCATGGTCACTCCCCACATCTAGTAAAATGGCTCCCTGCGGCACAAAAGACGCCACCAACTCTAATCTCTTTGAAATCATCTTCTCTCTCTTTCCAAAACTCTATTACCTCTTATTATACCACATTTCAACTGGCAATCTTGTACCTAAAAAGACCGCAATCCACAGATTGCAGCCTTTCTTTATTTTCTAGCTTGGTAGCGACTGGTCAAAATGAAAATCACGGTAAAGAACAGCATCATGATACCATAAACAGGTAGTGTTTGTCCTGTTAAGGTTGAAATTTCAAGCAGTTTTTGAATTCTTGGGAAGAGAGCTGTGGCTAGGAAGCCTCCTACTGACCAAACAATCAAGAGGACACGCCATAGGGTAAATGGCATGCAGGCTCTAAATACGGATAAGAAACCAATTGACCCCAAGAGATAATAGAGTAGAGTTGAGATTTCTAACTCAGACCAACCTTGGCTACTTCCAAATATTTTCACAAAGAGAACGCTGAACACAACCATAAGAGCACTTGGTAGAGCACGAAGCATGGATTTTCTGAGGAAGTTTGGCTCAACAGGTTTGATATTTCGCTCAAAAGTGAGAACGAATGGTGGGAAACCTTCCACGAACTGGTCAATCATGGTAATCTGGATTGGAATGAAGGGGAAAATCAAGATCCACTCCGACCGCCCTAGGAGAGCACTGGCGATACAGATAACTGCGAGCAAGAATGAGTAGATGGTCTTTATCAAGAAAATCGGGGCGATATGGGCAATGTTATTGACCACACGACGACCCTCGAAGAGAATCTCAGGAACATCATTAAAGTCAGAGTTCAAGAGAACCAGATTGGCAATCTGACGTGTCGCCGGATCTCCTTCTGCCATTACGATAGAACAATCCGCTTCACGAAGAGCCAGGATATCATTGACACCGTCCCCTGTCATAGCCGTTGTATGACCTGCTTTTTTCAGCGTTTGGATGATGAGTTTCTTTTGATGAGGGGAAACACGTCCAAAAATAGCTGTCTCCTCAGCCATAGCAATCAATTCCTCATCTGTGATTTTCGAGCAATCTACATAGCTATGGTAGTCCGCAAAACCAGCCTTCTGAGCAATGCTGGACACCGTAACTGGATTGTCACCAGAAATAATCTTGAGTCCCACTTCCTGAGAACGGAGATAGTCCAGCGTCTCTGCTGCTCCTTCTCGAATAGGATCCAAAATTTCCAGCAAGGCTAGAGCCTGAATATCAGATGGTTTCTGTGGCTTGTGATGGTCTAGTTTTTCCTGACTGAGAGCTAAGACCAAGACACGTGAACCTCTCTCCAAGGCCTCCCTGGCTTCTGGGACCTCAGAATCCAGCAACATCTCAGGTGCACCTAAGAAAACTGTCCCCAGATCCTCTAATTCCATAGCCCCCCACTTGCGGTCGCTGGAGAAAGGCAGATTAGAAATCATAGGGTAGGCAACCTCTCCCACAAAACGCTGGCGAATAGCTTGAGCTGTTGGATTCTTATCCTCACTATGAGCCATATAACTAGTCAGGATGCTGGAAATAGCCTCATCACCATAAGTTTCCGTCAGTGGAAGGACAGCTTCCACCTGCATCTTTCCTTGGGTGATGGTACCCGTCTTATCCAGACAGAGCATATCCACGCGCGCCAAGGTCTCAACAGAGTACATCTCCTGCACCAAGACCTTTTTCAAGCCCAACTTAATCACTGCGGTCAAGAGCGAAGTAATGGTCAAAAGGGCAATTCCCTTGGGCAACATCCCCAGAAGGGCTGTCGACGAATTTACAACGGACGACTTAAGAGGCAAGCCTTTTAAAAGCAAGGCTTCTAGTAAGAGAGCCAGACCAAAAGGAATGATAATCTTCCCAGTAAAACCAGCTAGCCTGTCCAAAGATTTCATGATACGAGAGTTGATTGGTTTAACGGTCTTGGCTTCCAGCATGAGTTTGGCAGCATAGTTGTCTGCACCGACATGGTGAACTTGAGCTAAAACTGACCCACTGGCTAGGAAACTTCCTGACAAAAGCAAGGCATCCACTTCCTTTTGCACCAAATCACTTTCCCCCGTCAACATGGCTTCATTGACTTCCGCAAAGCCTTCCAAAACCAAGGCATCACTAGGAATCTGCTCTCCTGCAGACAAACGAATGACATCTCCTAACACCAATTCTTCAGGATTCAGAGCCACTTCTTGGCCATCACGAATAGTCTTGACCTTTTCCTTGGTCATGAGATTGAGCTTGTCCACCATGTGTTTAGCCCGCAGCTCGGTCACAATCCCAGAAAAAGCGTTAAAGCAGATAACAGCAAAAAAGACCAAATTGCTCCAAGCCTGCACAAAGGCAAGGGCCAAAGCAATGGCAAAGTTCAAAGCGTTAAAAAGGGTAAAGACATTTCGTTTAACGATTTGCCAAGTGCTAGTACTGGCCGATGCAGTAAAATCATTGACCAAGCCCTTAGCCTGTCTTTCCTTGACATCTCTTTGGGTTAATCCCATAATCTTATTTTTATCCATAAATTCTATCATATCATTTTTTTTAACAGAATTCTAATCTCACCCCAAATATGCACCTAGTCAAGGGAAAAGTTTGCCAGCCCTCCTTTGATAAGGTATAATAATAACAAGAAAATAATCGAAGGAGATCGCATGTTTTATACTTATTTACGTGGATTGGTTGTCTTGCTCCTATGGTCCATCAATGGCAATGCCCACTATCATAATACTGATAAAATTCCTAATCAAGATGAAAATTATATTTTGGTTGCGCCTCACCGCACTTGGTGGGATCCAGTTTACATGGCCTTTGCGACCAAACCAAAACAATTTATCTTTATGGCCAAAAAAGAGCTCTTTACCAACCGTATCTTTGGCTGGTGGATTCGTATGTGTGGTGCCTTTCCTATCGACCGTGAAAATCCTAGCGCCTCAGCCATCAAATATCCTATCAATGTTCTCAAAAAAAGTGACCGCTCTCTCATCATGTTTCCAAGTGGAAGCCGACACTCAAACGATGTCAAGGGTGGCGTAGCTCTGATTGCCAAAATGGCCAAGGTCCGTATTATGCCGGTTACCTACACAGGTCCCATGACTTTGAAGGGCTTGATTAGTCGTGAACGTGTCGATATGAACTTTGGAAATCCAATTGATATCTCAGATATCAAAAAAATGAATGACGAAGGCATTGAAACAGTCGCCAATCGCATTCAAGCAGAATTCCAACGTTTGGACCAAGAAACGAAACAATGGCACAATGATAAAAAACCAAACCCACTCTGGTGGTTTATCCGCATCCCTGCTCTCATCCTTGCCATTATCCTCGCTATCCTAACCATCATCTTTAGCTTTATCGCAAGCTTCGTATGGAATCCAGATAAAAAGAGAGAAAAACTTGGTTAAATAAATACAACAATCCCTTGGCAAAAGCCAAGGGATAAATCTTTTATTCGATTTTCCATTTTTGAGCCAACCAGTTGGAAAAGGCTAAAAATCGTTCAGCTGCTTGTTCATGGTGTCCATAAGAATCAAAGACAAACTGGCTGTTCGGATAGCATTTCTGAAGACTGGTATGGATCTGCTCAGCATAGGCTGGTGCTTGAGCCAAGCGATTAGTATGGTGTGCTCCTTCTGTTTGACCATTCTGTAAATACAGCATACAGTCTAGATTTTTCACTGTCTCTTCCTTGCAATAAGCCACAAAATCAGGATACCAAAAAGAACCACAGATAGAGAAAACACAGGAAACCTTGTCAAAGCTGAAAAGACTGTAGACTGCTGCCAAGCCACCTAGTGAATAACCTCCGTAGGCAAGGCGTGCTTCATCCAGTCGATAAAGCGACTGCAACTTGTCCAAAAGACCTCCAAATAAACAATCATGATAGACGTTGGCCTGACCTCCAAAAGCTGGAGTTCCCTCTCTCAGAGCCGATGCCCTCCAGGGAGTGTAGTCATCTAGGCGATTCTTAGAGGTCAAACCAACTAAAATCACAGATTCTGAAAGGGAAGATAGAAAATACAAGTTTCCATCATTCAATAAAATAGCCGGATAGATTTGACTGGGATCGTAGTTAGAGGGAAGGCTGATTTTGACTTGAATTCCTTCCCAATCAAACTCATTATTTATTGATAAAGTCATTGATTTTCTCAAGGGAATCAATCACTGCTGGACCATAGTCCATCAATTCATCGTAAGAGATGGTCATGATTTTTTGATTCTTAATAGCAGGAACGCTTTCCAAAACAGCATTTGCCTTCATCAACTCTACTGCTTTTTCATCCAATTTTTTATTGCGGTCGCTGGTTACATAGATAATCAATTCAGGATCCATTGACACGAGATTTTCCAAGGTCAAGCCTGATGTCCCCGTAGCAACGTTTGTATAACCAAGTTGGTTCAGCAAACTTTCTTGCAAAGCAGACTTGTAGGCACCGAAGGTTTCATCATTATAAGCAACCATAATCAAAGCCTTTTTCTTTTCACCTTGGCTTGCTGGGTTTGCTTTCTTAACAGCGTCAATTTTAGTTTGTAATTGGGCTGCGTATTCATTGGCCTTGTCCTGAACATTAAAAATCATTCCCAGATTTTTGACATCTTCTACGATATTCCCCAAATCTTGTTGAATTGTTGAGAGAGAAGCTTTTTGCGTATAAACTGGGATTTTGTTTTCATTCCAAGTGATAACTGTCCCCAAGGATTTTTCAGAAAACATCATGTTTCGACCCATCACAGCGTCTGGCTCATAAGAAAGGACTGTTTCTTGTGAGACTGTTTTTTTATCTCCAATTTGAGGAATCGTCGCAATCGCGTCCTTGTATTTGTCCGTCACAGCATTATCAGGGTTAAGCATGCCAGTAATTTTATCCTTCAGCCCTAACTCCAACAAGATTTCAGTAGTTGAAAGGTTATTTGTGATAACTTTTTCAGGGGCCTTGTCAAAGACTTGTTCGACTTCATTTCCCTTAGCATCATAGGTTTTAACCGTTAGTGGATAAGTCGTCTCTGTGCTCGCCTTTTGACTTGTTTCTGTGCTAGATTGTGTAGTAGCTTTTTCTGTAGTAGTATTGCCACAAGCTGCCATGGTTAGGGTAGCTACTGTTACGAGTAAAATACTGAGTGTTTTTTTCATCTTGTTTTCCTTTTCATTCTTATAAATAGTGAATCATAGCTTGCTGGTCCTCGGTCCAAGTCACCTGACTTTGAACTCCGTATACAGTTTGCAATGACTCAGGGGTGATGGTCTCCTTTGGAGTCCCTTGGTAAAGGATTTCCCCCTCTTTCATCAGATAGAGATAATCCGAATAGCGACAAGCAAGTTGAATATCATGCAGGACAGCTAGAACATTGACCTTAAGATTCTTCACAATAGCCAACAAGTCTAACTGGTACTTGATATCCAGGTGATTGGTTGGCTCGTCCAGGAGCAAGAGAGTCGGTTCTTGCGCCAAGGCGCGTGCTAATAAGACTCGCTGTTTCTCCCCACCTGAAAGAGACGAATAGAGACGAGTTTTCTTCTCAAGCATATCCACCTTGACGAGAGCATCTTGAACGAGGGCATAATCCCTTTCCTTTTCCTTCTGTAGAAAAGAGAGGTGTGGAGTTCTTCCCAGCAAGACGATTTCCTCAACTGTACAATCAAACTGCAATTGATTAAACTGGGTGACGACCGCCATTTGCTTGGCTGTTTCTTTGAGTGACCAATGCTCCAGCGGCTTTCCATCTAGGCTTATCAAACCTTTGTCCGCCCTTTCCTGACGATAGAGGAGTTTAAGTAGGCTGGTTTTTCCACTTCCATTTGGCCCTAATATCGTATGAAATTGATGCCCCTCAACCTTAAGAGAAACTCCTTTGAGGATTTTTTTCTCTCCTAGTCTAAAGTGGACATCCTGACAAATCAAGTCCATATCAGGTCCTCACCTCCCTTCGCCTACCTCCAACAATGTAGATAAAGAAGGGAGCACCTACTAAGGCTGTGAAAATACCAATCGGCAGCTCAGCATTGGGAATGATGACACGAGAGAGTACATCTGCCCAGACGACAAAGAGGGCACCCAGTAAAGTCGCAACGGGAAAAAGTCTCCTGTAATTCGTTCCTACTAACCCTCGAGCTAAGTGGGGCGTAATCAGACCAACAAATCCAATAATCCCACAAGTTGCCACTAAGACTGCTGTCAGAACAGCCACCATGGTCACATAAAGATACCAATAAAAGCGTAAGGGAATCCCCAAAGTTAAAGCAGCCTCATCTCCCATCATCATCGCATTAAAAACACGATACTGGGTAGCGAAAAATAGAAAAGCCGATCCTACTACTATAGTTGGCAGGACTAAGTCAGACCAAGTAGTCCCTGCAAGTGAGCCCATAGTCCAAAACTTAATGGTCATCACACTGTCAGCATTAGCGCCAACAGAGATAATAAAGTTGGAAAAAGCCAGAAAGAGAGCATTGACCACCGTTCCTGATAAGATTAGACTAGAAGTCGTCATCCTGCCCTGCATAGAGGCAATGATGAGGACAGCAATGGTTGCCAAAATAGCTCCAAGAAAAGCTCCAAGGCTAATCACCTCTTTTAAACCAAGAATAATGCTCAAGGTTGCCCCTAGAGTTGCACCCGCAGAAATTCCTAAGACATAAGGCTCTGCGATGGGATTGTTCACTGTAGACTGCATCACGCTGCCACACATAGAAAGACCAGCCCCTACTATCAGACCTAACAATACTCGGGGGAATCTCATGTTCCATACAATGGCAAGAGTGGACTTGGAAACCTCTCCTATCTCAAGAGGAAAACCCAACCTGCTCAAAATAATCCGATAGGTATCGCCTAGATCAATCGCAACGGATCCCATAGAAACTGCTAGAAAGAGCGAAATCCCTAAAGTAGTTAGCAAAATACCTAAAAGTAACACAAATTGCAGGTCCCGTCGGCTTCCAGAAAATTTGGAAAGCATGAAAACCTCCTTAAACAAAATTAAAAATTTAGAAAATTCTCATGAAAAGTATACCATATTTCTATTAGATGAACAAGGATGGAAATATATATAGAAAAAGCCCTCTGAAGTCAGAGAGCTGATTTGAGCTCGGGCTAAAATCCTAGTGAAACAAAAAATCTACATGGTCAGAAAAGTCTCTATCGTGCCATTTTCATACATGATGTATAGTCCAAGTAAAATGAATACTAAGGGCACAATGATTCGCTCGTATTTTTCAATTGTCTCGAATATTAACGGAATAGAGGATAACACCCGACTAATCTCGCATAAGATAATTATGCCGATTACAAACACAAGCAACGCCACGAGGGTCTGTGACCAATCTAACGAAGCAAAATAAGGTATATAGATACCTAAATTATCTCCGCCAGACGCAATTGTTAGCAATGTAACTGTCCAAAACAGTTGATTTGCCTTGCTTTGTTCTAATCTTTCAATAATTTCTTCCTCTTCTTCCTCTTCTTCCTCACCTTCTCCAACAATTGCAAAGCGAATCCCTAAATAGATAGGGATTAAACCAAGCAATCCAACCATCCATTCTTCAGGCACGAAATTAACGATATAAGCAGCAACTAAACTCGCCCCTACAAGTAAGCCTGTGCCTAGATATTGCCCCGCATAAATATGCCATTTTTGTTTATTCTGTGATAGCTGTGCAAATAAAATAATTAAAATAATTAAATAATCGATACTGGTGGAAATATAAACACCAATAGCAGATATGATTGTCTGTCCCATAAAAAACCTCCTGTATTGGTCAGTAATAAATCAGCAGATTTTAGGAGAGCACAGACACATTAATTTAGCTATCGCTAGTGGGTAATGTCGAACATAGGAAAGCATTTTACTCCTCCTCAAAAAGTAGTTACAAAGTAATTTCTAACTGAAATTCGGTGACTACTTCCATGTAAAGTATAACATACTATACTTTACTTCGTAAAGTGTGGGCTCTCCGAGGGGGCTTGCAGACAGCTACTAGGCTTTTCAAGTCGAGTAGCTGCGCACCCTTATGGGGTAATTAGTTGATACCATTTGAGGTTTTTGTAGTCTCCAAAATTGTGACCGATAAAACAATGAACCGCTCTTAGATGAGAATGGAAATGTTTTTGTAGTCTCCAAAATTGTGACCGATAAAACTAAACATGGCAATCAATGGGTATAATCTATGTTTTTGTAGTCTCCAAAATTGTGACCGATAAAACGCCAAGGTGTTCAAGGAATTACGGACTTGAGTTTTTGTAGTCTCCAAAATTGTGACCGATAAAACCTCTGATGAGTTTCTCTGTTAGTCAACTAGGTTTTTGTAGTCTCCAAAATTGTGACCGATAAAACAAAGAGGTCTCAATTTCTCGCAAATGAGCTGTTTTTGTAGTCTCCAAAATTGTGACCGATAAAACTTTGATTTGAGCTTTTGAAAGTCATCTTGGGTTTTTGTAGTCTCCAAAATTGTGACCGATAAAACCTCAATAAAAAAGCCCTCTGAAAATCAGAGAGCTGATTTGAGATTAGGGTAAAATCCATACAAAAAAGCTACCCAATGGAGTAGCTTCATTATCAAGACATGCTCAATTGAACACGGCCTAAGTACTTTGCAAAAAAGATAAAATTTCCTAAAAACTGAAGTTTCTTCGTCAATTTTCCTATTTTTGCTTTGTGCTTTTGACGGCCTTTTTATCTTGAATTAACGACGAAGTCCTAGAGAGTTGATCAACTCACGGTAACGGTTAACGTCGTTTTTACGCAAGTATGCAAGCAAGTTACGACGGCGACCGATTTTTTTCATCAATCCACGGTAAGTAGCGTGGTCTTTTTTGTGTTGTTTGATGTGTTCGTTAAGGTGGTTGATTTCCCAAGTAAGGACAGCAACTTGAACCTCTACTGAACCTGTATCACCTTCGTGACGAGCATATTGTGCGATGATTTCATTTTTTTTCTCTTTTGAGATTGCCATGATGTTTCTCCTTTTTATTTGGCTTCATCCGAGTGACAGGTTGGCATGCCTGCAACCAAGAAGAAGTTATTTGTCTTTCCGACAGTTCTTATTCTACCAAGAAGCAGAGACTTTGTCAACAGATTTACTTTTTAAAAACTTGACCTACTCTACTGATTTCAGAGCTTCAAGCATATCCACCTTTCTCAAGTGGTTATTGACAAAGAGACCCAGTAAGGCTAAGATTACAGTCACTGCGACGATTGGAAGAGCATAGACTTCCCAGCTGACTCGTGGATAAAAAAGTATGGTGGCAGGTGAGATCATTTGAATCAAAAATTGATGTAAATAGTAGCCAGCTACCAAACCGAGAACAATCCCCACAAAAGACAGCACCATGGTCTCGCGGTAGATATAGAGGGTCACTTCTTTATTATGGAAACCGAGAACCTTGATGGTCGAAAGTTCACGGATACGTTCTGCCACATTGATATTGGTGAGATTGTAAAGAATGACAATGGCTAGCAAGACGGAAACAAGGATAAGGATTGCCATGGTTTTATTGAGAGAATTGGCTACAGATTCAAAGAGGTGGATAGCCGTTGCATTTTGGACCACCCCAGAAACAGCAGTTTTTTTCATAAAGGCCGCAGCTTCTTTCTCCGTATTGGATGGTGTTGGCTCTTTTAATTTTACTAGGTAGGTATTGTCTTGTGTACTGGTACCATAGACTTGTTCATAAGTTTCTCGGTTGAGATAAACAAAGTGTCCAACATAGTTTTCAGAAATAGCCGCGACCCTGATTTCTTTTCCATCAAGCTCCAGCTTATCTCCAACCGTAACACCTGCTAGTTGAGCTAGTTTTTGACTCACGACGGCTCCAGCAGTAATCTCTACCTCTTGGCCATTTTCCTCTAATGCGATAAAGGGTTTGAAATTTTCTATGCTTGTGACCATTATGGTGATAGTCTGAAGTCCTGCTTTTCCTTTGAAATCTTTTTCAATGGATTTAGAGTAGATTTTTTGGTAAGCATGGATAGGCTCAGCTTGTAAGGCACTTTCTAGGTCTACTTTTTCTTTCTCCGCTACACTGCTCTTTTCCGCTACAATCATCTGGTATTGCTGGATTTGTTCAAATTGACGATCGACAACTCCTCCCACAGAAGACTGAATGCCAAGACCTGCAAATAGGAGAGCAACCGAACCCGCAACTCCAAAAATGGTCATCAACATCCGTTGCTTATAACGGAAAATATTTCGCGCCGTAACCTTATGAGTGAAGCTCAAACGACTCCAAATAAAACTCAGGCGTTCCAGCAAAATCTTTGATCCTTTAACGGGAGGTTTGGGCAGCAAAAGTTGGGCTGCTTCATCGTGCAATTCCCTCCGTGCCACTAGATAAGCTGGCAAGACACTGGATACCCAACTTAAGGCCAGGGCAAGAAGGCTATAAGACCAGTAGAAATACTCCTGACTTTTCCCAACGACCATTCCAGCTGTTATAACATCCGAAATCACGCCTGCAAGGAGATAATGTCCTAGAAGCGTTCCTAAAACGGTTCCCACAGTTCCTGCAAGAAAACCATAGAGGACAAACTTGGCAACAATATCTTTATTCTGGTAACCTAGGGCCTTGAAAATACCAGCATTGGTACGCTCTTCATCCACAAAGCGAGTCATAGTTGTAAAGGTTACCATTGCAGCGACCATATAAAGCACCACGGGAAAGATATTCCCAACAGAACGAATACTTGCTGAAGCGTTACTGTACATGAGATAGCCTTGACCGCCTGGCATGGTTTGGCGGTTGTATACATGGTAAGTAGGCTCTGCCAGTTCATCAAGCTCTTTCTGGCGTTGTTCAAGCTTCTCTTTTTCCTTGGCTAGATTACTCTCTGTCTGAGCCATTTTTTCTTTTTCTGTAGCCAATTCTTCCTTAGCTTTTGTCAATTGCTCCTTGACTTGACTCTTTTGAGGCTCAGGCAAAGCGGTCACTTGTTCTTCTTGCGTTTTCAATCGACTTTCAGCCTGTTCTAACTGACTCTTGCCTTTTTGAAGGTTACCTTCAGCTGTTTGGAGCTGCTCTTTTCCATCTTCCAAGCTCTTTTGCCCATTTGCTTTGATACTTGCCAATCTTTTTTGACCATTATCGGCAAGCAAGTTTTGTAAGTCTTCCTGGTGTTGATCTCGTTTGCTTCTATAGTCTGATGAAAAAGCATCCAAATTTTTTAAATCATCATAGCGCACACGCGCAATACTATACACTTCTGTATCAAACTGACTGGCTACAATCACTCCATAGCCAGCCAAGCTTCCATTTCCACTACTAGCCCCTCCCAAGTCTTCTTGAGAAAGTATCTCACCCGACTGAACAAATCCAGTAATGGTGAAAGATTGGGATTTTATGACGGTCTTCCCTTCTTCTTTCTTGCTAAAGGTGATAGTCTGCCCAATCTGATAGCGGTCTTTCCAGAAATCTGCCAAGGAAATTTCCTCATCAGCTTCTGGCAGTCGCCCTTCTGTCACTTGAAAAGTTGAAATTCCCTCTGGCTTAGAATACAGTCGAACCGCTTCTTCACTATTTTCAACGGTTAGGTCTGCCATATAGCCAAACTCAACACTTGCTCCTTGAAGGGTCTTTAGTTCGTCTCGATCCTCTTTATCCAAGCCATAATCAGCTATCACTGCCAGATCCAAGGTATTTGCTTTACGAAGATAATCCTCAGCCGTACGTTCCATATTGGGGCTAGTCACTTTGAGACCTACTAGGGCTAAAGACCCCAGCATCATCAAGGTCAAGATGGATAAAAAGCGTCCCTTGGAAGCAGTCACCGACTGGAGCAAGTCTTTTCGGTATGTTTTTTTCATGCTAATACTCCAATGTATCGATAGCCTGTGGATTCTCATTGATTGTTACTCTCATAACAGTGGCATCACGCATATGAATCACCCGATCTGCGATAGGAGCTAGCGAGCTATTGTGAGTCACGATGATTACCGTCGCTCCCTTTTGACGAGACATGTCTTGGAGAATCTTCAAAACCTGCTTGCCCGTCTGATAATCCAAGGCGCCTGTTGGTTCATCACAAAGGAGGATTTTTGGATTTTTGGCTACTGCGCGTGCAATGGAGACTCGCTGTTGCTCCCCTCCAGAAAGCTGGGCTGGAAAGTTATTCATCCGATGAGCCAGACCTACATCTGTCAAAACCTGCTCAGGATTCAAGGCATCTGTCACGATTTCAGAAGCCAACTCCACATTTTCCTTAGCGGTCAGATTGGAAACTAGATTATAAAACTGAAAAACAAAACCGACATCATTGCGGCGGTAATTGGTTCTCTGGTGGGAACTATAATCTGCAATATTGGCACCATCAATCCAGATTTCCCCCTCGTCATTGGTATCCATTCCCCCAAGAAGATTAAGAACCGTTGACTTGCCTGCACCAGACGCACCTAGAATGATAACCAATTCACCCTTTTCAATTTCAAAATTCACATCGCGATTAGCCACAATCTCCGTATCCCCAACCTGGTAACGCTTGTAGCTGTGTTTCATTTCAATATAAGCCATCGTCCTTCTCTCTTTCTTACAAACAAGTCACTCTTTACTATCATTATAACGCTTTTTCGAAGAGTTGGATACTAGAATAAAAAGAAAAACCTGGGTATTCCTAGGCTTTCTTTTTACAAATTATTTTCCAAGGTAGTATTCAGAAACTACATTCAATTTTTCGTCGAATTCGAATACCAATGGTGGGAAGTTAGGGATTTCCACGTCCATGATTTCATCATCTGACAAACCTTTGATGTGTTTTACAAGGGCACGGATTGAGTTACCGTGAGCTCCTACGAATACGTTTTTACCATCTTTAAGAGCTGGAGCGATTTTATCTTCCCAGAATGGAAGGGCACGTTCCAAAGTCACTTTCAAGTTTTCAGCATCTGGAATAACTGAATCGTCAAGTGAAGCGTAACGACGGTCAGTGTGAGCTGAGTGCTCATCATCACGATCCATACATCAAATTTCATTTCAGATTCTAGATTAATTTACTGTCTAACCCCAGAAAGCATCTTCTACTGCTTGATCTGATGAAAAGAGCCAAACTTCCTTGATTTTTCCATCTTCTATGCGGAAAAGATCAATACCGTTCATGTTGAGTTCCTCACCATCTGGGCGAGTTCCGACAAAGGTCACACTGGCTGCTACAAGGTCAGTATTATCAGATACCCAGTTAGTCAATACTTTAAAGGTACCGTTTGTTTTTTCTGAAAATTGAGCTAAGTGGACTCCAAGAGCTTCTTTTCCAACCACTGTACCAGAAGTACTATTCTGACCTGGCTGGTGCCAGATGATATCATCTGCCATAGTCTCAAAAACAGCTGGAAAATTACCTGTTATAAGACCATTGTTATACGCGTTAAAAATTTCTAAATTTACTGACATGAGTTACTCCTCGTTTCTTTTATTTATGATATAATTTTATCATCTACTAACAAAAAAACAAGTAGGTACTTTATTATTATTTAGTATCAAATAAGATACTATTATTGACAAATAAGAGAATATTTTTTAAAAAAATTTGGAGGAATAATGGTAACTAAAGTCAGTGAATTTGGAATTTGCCCTTTTGCCACAACACAGCGTGTACTAACAGGTAAGTGGGCTCTAGTAATCATCTATCAACTCAGTACGGGAACTAAGCGGTTTAATGAACTACAACGGCTGATTCCTGGCATTACCCAAACCATTCTAACACGACACCTCAGACAGCTCGAAAAGGATAAAATCGTGGAGCGTAAGGTCTATGCTGAAGTTCCTCCACGGGTCGAATACAGTCTAACTGAAATGGGGAGAAAATTTCAAGATGTCCTAGATGCCATTGAAAGCTGGGGACTGGAGTATATCGAAATTCTAAACTGATTATCTCCTCTATTCGTCTCACCTTATAAAGTAAGACAAATAGAGAGACACTTCACAAAAAAAGGCAGAATAAATCCTGCCTTTTATCATTTATAATTATTTTCCAAGGTAGTATTCAGAAACTACGTTCAATTTTTCGTCGAATTCGAATACCAATGGTGGGAAGTTAGGGATTTCCACATCCATGATTTCGTCATCTGACAAACCTTTGATGTGTTTTACAAGGGCACGGATTGAGTTACCGTGAGCTCCTACGAATACGTTTTTACCATCTTTAAGAGCTGGAGCGATTTTATCTTCCCAGAATGGAAGGGCACGTTCCAAAGTCACTTTCAAGTTTTCAGCATCTGGAATAACTGAGTCGTCAAGTGAAGCGTAACGACGGTCTGTGTGAGCTGAGTGCTCATCATCACGGTCCATGTTTGGAGGCAATACATCGTATGAACGACGCCAGATGTGAACTTGCTCATCACCAAATTGTTCAGCAGCTTCAGCTTTGTTTTTACCAGTCAAACCACCGTAGTGACGTTCGTTCAAACGCCATGATTTTTCAACTGGAACCCACAATTGGTCAGAAGCTTCAAGAGCCAAGTTAGTTGTTTTGATCGCACGTTTCAATACTGAAGTGTAAGCTTGGTCAAATTCGATACCAGCTTCTTTGATCAATTTACCAGCGTCAATCGCTTGTTGTGTACCTTTTTCAGACAAATCAACATCAGCCCAACCAGTGAAAAGGTTAGCTTTGTTCCATTCAGACTCACCGTGGCGAGCAAAAACCAATTTTACCATTAGATGGATTCTCCTTTAAATTTTCCGAGGTTTCCCCTCGTTTATCTATTCTATTTTACACAATTTTTCACAAAAAAGCTAGTTAAAATCGACAAGTTCTGACAGTCAGGAAGTAAAGTCCTCTCATCCTGACTAGGAACTTCTATAATTCATTACTTTTTATTTGCAAAAATAGAAGTTCTAAAATCATTTGTTTGGTCTAGGTAGGCTTTAAAGACTGCTCTCTTAAGTTTATGAACTGCACTGTCAGTTTCTGGGTTATAGTCACTCCAACGCGTACCTTCCGCATCCTGTAAAACAGCTTGGTCCATGAGTTCTTGCAATTCTTTTACTCTTTGAATGGTTTTCGTGGCATTGCTCATCCATGATTGCGTCGAATCTTTAAAAGTAACTTTAGTCAAATGATCAAACTGAGCAACGCGCTCTTGATACATAGCTTTTTTGAAGGCTGCCCAAGATGAATACTGACCACCAAATAGCTTTTCTAAAACAAGCTTATCTGTCACTAATCCTTGCTTTTTACCGTAGAGGTTGATTGTCTGACCATTTTGTTTAGCAATTTCTTCATATTGGTTGGAAATATATGGGACCATACCATCTTTAAATCCTTTAGCAGCTAAGAGTTCATAAGCTATCCTACGCCCCATAAGATCTCCAGGAGTTCCTTTCTCACTGCTCAATGCTGAAAAGATTGGTGCAAAGAGTTTAATCGTAAAATAGCCATTTCTCTCATAAGTGCCAGCCTGATACTCACGAGCTGAGAGAATATTATTGTCAATCAAACTCTCAAAGCTAGTCAATTTTTGGGCTTCTTCTTCAGTCAAATCTTTCACAACATTAGTAGCATAAACATTATTTCCATCAGCAGGATCTGTTAGATAGTGGTTCTCGATTTTTCTGAGAGCTTCCATTTTCTGAGAAATATTCAGTTTCTTAACGATAGATTGCCCTTCAAGATATTCCAACAGATAGATGAGGTCAAACATATTATGAGCGTATTTCTGGAGATCGGATGCATCTTTGAATCGTTCCGTCGGATCTAAGACTTGTAGACGGGATCCTTCTAAGCTATCTGATTTTGAATGTTTCAAGATTGAGTTAATAGTAATGGTCGCATCATTTGGATGGTCTGGCGCTTGTAATAAGCCTTTAGCAAAGAACTCAGGACCAAGACCACTTCTTCTACCATAGCCACCAAGATAGATATCCTGATCGGAATCATGGGTCATCTCATGGGTATACGTAATAGCGCCATCCTTATCCAACATACGGTAAGACATATAATAGACACCATCTCCTGTTGCGTATGCACCGTGATGATTATGAACCACCTTGTTACCAACTGGTCCAAAGAAATGTTGCATTGCAGGATTTGAATTCTCAAAGTCTGCGATTGTTGAAGCCTTTCCTTCAGTATGATCATCACCAAATTTATAGGCATCATAAAGCAGGATCGTACGATAGAGTTTTTCACGTGACTGTTCATCTAAAATACGATACCAATAATCATAGTGATCTCGCTGACGCTTGGCTGTTTCACGCGCATTCTCTTCAACAAACTTATTGAGTTCATCTCCAGCCTTATAGTCGCTGTTGCGGTAGCGATCGTAAGCTCCAAATCCTAGGCTAGACAAGGTTGAGATGACAAATACAGATCTTTCTGGCAAAGTAAGGAGAGGCAAGACCATATTGCGGTATTTCCAAGTACTACTAGTAATTCGGTCATAAACACCGATAGAATACTTAGTCCCTGCTTGCTCTTGCTTGGCTTTGACCTCTGCAATAGTGGATTTTTCTTCGACAATGAAAGCTTTGGTCTGTTTTTTAAACCAGTCATTGTTGCTAGTGTTTGGTAAAAAGACTTTTCGGTAATTTTCTAGCGTGCTAAACAAATCTGTCGTCCCATGATGGCTGGCAAGGCTGATACCATAAGTATCAACGTTGTTCTTAGCAAGCAGATTATTAAATCCTGATTTCCCTAACTCAATCAAAGTATCTAACGGAGATCCATTTCCTTTGCCAAAGAAATCAAGGTGATACAAGACCAGGTCTTTAATATTAACCTGACCATAGCTAAAGTTATACCAACGCTCTAAGTAACTCATACCAAGAAGCAAGGCTTCCTTGTTGCGCTTGATTTTATCTACGATGTAACCTGTCATTACTTGATTGTTTTCAACTAGACCAGCATCCGCTGACAAGAGTTTTCTCAGACTTTCTTCTAGATGTTCCTTCGTTTTAGTAAACTGTTCTTCTAAATAGAGCTCGGTTTGCTTCACTTTTGGTGAAATACCAAGTGTGTTTCTAATAGCGTCTGAATGATAATTTACCTTCTTCAATTCTGGTAAGACTTGTCGGATAATCGTTTCTTGATTATACAAGAATTGGTTTGGCGTATAGAGAAGCCCCGTATCTCCTAGACTATATTCTGCTAACTTAGCAAAATCATTCTGGTACTTGAGCTGGAATGTTTCAGAGGAATGATCCTGGTAATGGAGCAAGAGTTTGTTTGCAGTCTGTTTGTTGGAAACAATATCTGTGATGACTTGGTCATCCTTCATCATGACTGCTGACAAGAGTTCTTTTTGATATAAAAGACTGTTCTCGTTAACTAGGTTTCCGTATTTGACGATGGTTGCCTTGTTGTAGAAAGGTAGCAATTTTTCAATATTTTTATAAGCCAAGGAGCGCTGAGCTTGATAATGCTTCACCTTAGAAAAATCACTTTCTTTACTACCACTTGTTGAAAGGGGTTCCACTGTTGGAGGAGTGAGAGGATTGATTTCTGCTTTTTTATTAGTCACTTCAGAAGCATCTAAAATTGTTCCTCTTTCTACAAATGATTCCTTGCTGACGACTTCTTCCCTGACCAAGGTGACATTGTATACTCTATTAGCTTTGTTGCTGAATGTATTAGCCACCTTCATTTCATTATAGTGGTAACCGGTAATAGCATTCCCGTTGGTTACATTGACATCACTTAGCACATTGGTCAATCTTCCTGCATGCTGTTCCTCATTCGTTTTTCGATCCCACAAATATCCAGCCACACCCGCAACTCTACCAAAGTGCTTGACATTGTTGATATCACCTTCAGCATAGCTATCCTGTATATACGCATCTTGGTCTACTAGACCTGCTAGCCCACCAACAGTCTGATCTGAACTATTCGTGTTGGAGGAAATGGCTACTGTCGCTTTTGACTTAGTCAGTGAAGCTCTGCCTCCTGTCAAATGACCGACCAAACCACCAATATTGTATGCCGCAGTCGTTTCATAGGTATTAACAATTCTTCCCTTAAAACTGCTCTCTGTGATACTTGATTGGTCTGCCTTAGCCAACAAACCACCGATACCACGTTCCCCAGCCAGAACACCATCGACATGAACTTGCTTAATCTTTGTGTTATCCGTAGCTTCATTGGCCAGTGAACCGATATCATCTTTACCAGAAATAGAGACATTTTTTAGGCTCAACTTTTCTACTGTGGCCCCTCTCAAGCTTTCAAAAAGAGGTTTTTTCAAGTTGTAAATAGCATAATGCTTGCCATCTTTTTCACCAATCAACTGACCAGTAAAGGTGCCTTTGATGTAAGATCTGTCATCAGGTCCCAACTCCACTTCGTTGGCATTCAAGCTAGCCGCTAAATGATAGGTTCCAGAGAGATTCTTGTTGATAGCTTTAACTAGGTTGCTAAAGGAAGTGAAGGTTGTTGTTTCTTCTGTGGCCTTTTTTGCGAGATAGAAGGTGAAATTATCGACATATTTATTTTCTAGCTCTTGCTGGAGTTTCTCAGCTTTGGCTATGATTTTATAAACGGATTGTCCATTTTTTATTTCTGCAGTTATTGAAGCGACAGGTAGATAGACATCTTTGAATGACGACGATTTTACCTTAACAAAGTAAGTGTCTAGATTACTTGGAACACTGTCTAAAGAAACATGTTGTTTGTAAGTACCATTGGTCTGACTATATAACTCCAGATCAGAAACATTTCTTAATTCAAGTGTTTTTTCTGGATCTTTTTCTTTTAGTTTTTCAGACGGATTTTCTGGTTTTGCTTGCTCAATATTACCAGTATATTCTGGAAGAGGAGCTACTTGTTCGGGTTCAACAATCGCTCCGGATTGGGTACCTGTATAAGATGGTTTCGATGGTACCTGTTCTGGTGCGACGATGGCTCCAGCTTGGATGCCAGTATATTCTTGTTTTTCATTTGTCTCAGGGGCAACTATTGCACCAGATTGCTCACCTTTATATTCTGGTAAGGAAGCATGGGTCTCTGGTTCGACGATGGTACCAGCTTGAGTTCCCTTGTACTCTGGTTGTGGAGCTACTTGTTCGGGTTCAACAATCGCTCCGGATTGGGTGCCTGTATAGGATGGCTTCTCAGCCGTTTCTGGTTCGACGATGGCACCAGCTTGAGTTCCCTGATACTCAGGTTGAGGAGCTACTTGCTCTGGTTCAACAATCGCTCCGGACTGGGTACCTGTATAGGATGGCTTCTCAGCCGTTTCTGGTTCTAGCAAAGCCCCTGATTGAGCACCTCCAACCTCTGGTTCCTGCTTTTCAGGTTCAACAATCGCACCAGATTGAATTCCTGTATATTCTGGAAGAGGAGAAACCTGCTCAGGATCTACTATTGCTCCAGATTGGGTGCCAGTATATTCTTGTTTTTTATTTGTCTCAGGGGCTACAACAGCTCCCGATTGCTCACCTTTATATTCTGGTAAGGAAGAATGGGGCTCTGGTTCGACGATGGCACCGGATTGAGTTCCCTTGTACTCTGGTTGTGGAGCTACTTGCTCTGGTTCAACAATCGCTCCGGACTGGGTACCTGTATAGGATGGCTTCTCAGCCGTTTCTGGTTCGACTATTGCTCCAGATTGCTCACCTGTATAGGATGGTAATGTAGCCTGTGTCTCAGGCTCTCCTTTCCTTGCAGACTGAGGTGTTTCACTCGGAGCCACTGCCTTTTTAGTCCCTTTCTCTACTATACGTGGCAAGGATTTTTCTACCTTGGTCGAGAGGATTTCACGAGTAATTTCTTGATTTTCAACAGTAAAAATGCGAACAACTTCAACCTTCTTCCCAACATGACCTTCTTGTTTGACACGAATAGTTCCCTCTGCTAGTTCAGGATTTTCTTGAACCACTTCAGCAAAGTCTAGATTGGTTACAATCTCTTGATCTTTGTATAAGAGCTCTGGTTTATTTAAACGACCAGCCAAGACTTCGTCCTGAGGATCCACACTAGCAGTACCAGACGGCTTTTGATTAGGTGAATCTTGAGAAGGGATTGACTTGTCAGCAGGGCTTGTTGGAGACGGACTTTTCCTCTCATCTCCTACCTTTTGCCTACCTTCATTGGTCTGAAAATGAGGTTGAAGCATATCGTCTAGTTTCTGACCTCTAGCAGCAGTTTCTTGCAGACTAGCTTCCTTGTCTTGCTTAATATAACCTAGATAGGTATAACCTGACAGGACTCTTGGCAGAGGCAGACTATCTCCTTGGGATAATTGATATTCTTGATTATATTGAAGCAAGAGTTGATTTTCAATAGCCTGAACAGAAGAAACCAAACCGCTCCCCATGCCTGTTATCAAAACAACCTTCAACAGTGCTTTCTTCTTGCCTTTCTTTCTCGAAACAGCAAAAATAAGGAGTCCAATCGAAGCGAGGGTTCCACCCGAAAGGACGGTAACCAGATTACTATGCTCACCAGTATGAGGCAACTGACCTAGTTGGGCTTTCTCATCCATACGATAGACTAGATAATAGATACTCTCACTATCTTCAGCAATATTAGGAAAATCCTTTACAATCAAGTCCTTCTCATGACTACTCAGTTCTGTATCCGTCACGTATTTATAGTGAATAGATACATTTTCTTGAGCAAATACGGTCCCACTACTAGCAATAGGCACAAAAAATAAGCTCGAAATTGAAGCAGACACAAGACCAATCGCTAACTTTCGTAAGGAAAAACGATGCTGCTTCTCTCCAAAAAATTTTTTCATTCTATATCCTCTCTATTATTTTATCCATTTCAAAATAGAAGAAGCATTTTGCTTCCTCACTCAGATAAACTTACAAGAAACAAAAATACTTCTATATATATTTTGATATATTTAATCTACAACCATCATTATACTATAAAAAGAGTTCCTTGTCTCAAATAAATGCTTTAGATTTTACGAATGAAATAGCTTATTTATCCTGTAAAATTTTCCGTCAATTGGTAACAAAAAAATAAGGATAACCGCCTTCATACTGTAATAAGTATTTCTAACAAAGATTCAATTCATCCCACCTCAATTCGAAAGATATGATTCTTCAATTTCAAATTTTTTCAAAATTTCAAAGTATAGGAATTGCCAATAATTGTCATAATTTCTCCTATCTAGTCCACGAATGGGATCAATCCAACAGAACTACCTACGATAAACAATACAGACGGTGCAGGAGTCACACGCTCATCGTCCTTGAAATACACAATAGCTACAATTCTTAAAACTAAAATAGTAACTTTCATCAATCATAAAAACATTGAAAAATCGTCAACGCCCTTCAATTCCCCTATTCTAACTCCAAATCAGAAGCGACCAATAATCTCATCAAACTTATCAAACGAAATTCCTTTGGTTTTCGAAACTTTGAAAACTTCAAAAAACGATTTTTATCGCTCTGAACATCAAAAAAAGAAAGGACGAATTTTGTCCTTTCTCTATCTTAGCTTTTCTTTAATCCACTACTGCTGACAAAGAACCAATTTTAGAGTTTCTCCATTTACTCTAGTTGACAAAAACTCTATTTATAGTTCAACTTTAAATTTTTTGAGGCTTCCTAAAAATAATGAAGCACCAACAATAATGACGATTCCCCCTATCCATCCTAATAATGGAACCAATGCAAGTGCAGAGCCAACAATTAATAAGACTGAGGGTGCAATAGAAATTCTATTATCATCTTTATAGTATATTAGTGAGAGAATACCTAGAATTAAAATTCCAATTTTTACTAAACTAAAAATAATAAAAATAATTCCTAAGATGACACCAACAACTTCTTCATCATCAAATATAGAGGCAATCATAATTATAATAATTGGCAAAATGGTTAGAATAGTTCCTGTAACTAAACCAATGATACCATCTAATTGAGCAAGTGTTTTCTTTTTCATCAATATTTCCTTTTCATTAAAAATTAATATTGTACATTATTTTTGTTTAATATTTTCTTTTATATCAAACTAAAATACACACACAGAAAACTTTTTTAATCTATAATTCGATTATTTCTCTTCAAATCCTTCTGCGACTGCGTCTGCAAAGTTTTCTTCTACGATGCTTGCACAGTGGTCACAAATGACTGCGTGGTAGCTACGTTCTGCTGTCGTTGGGTCGATACGACGGCAACGGTCACATACATCACCTGCAGCGCGTTCTACTGTAAAGGCTACATCTTCGAAGCTAACGGCAGTTTCTGGAGCTTGTCCTTCTGCGATGGTCAATTCAGACACAATCAAAAGTTGAGCTACATTGCTGTTTACTGCTTCGAGTAGAGTTTTCACCACTTCATTTGGATAAACTGTCAAGTGAGCTTCAAGTGATTTACCGATTACTTTTGCATTACGAGCTTCTTCCAAGGCTTTTTGAGCTTGTCCACGGAAGTCCATGAAGGCAGCCCATGTATCCAAGATTTCTTCTTGATTAGCAAAAGTTTGAGCTTCTGGCAATTCTGACAATTGGACGAAGTCTTCAGCTTCAAACTCAAGATATGACCAGATTTCTTCAGCAGTGTGAGGAAGGATAGGTGTCAAGAGTTTGGTGATTTTGACAAGAATGTCATAGAAAACAGTCTGCATTTGACGGCGTTCGAGTGATTTAGCACCTTCAATGTAGACAACATCTTTAGCGAAGTCAAGGTAGAAGGCTGACAAATCAACGTTGATAAAGTTCACCAAAGCCTTGTAGATTGTCAAGAATTCAAAGTTGGCGTAAGCATCACGAATCGTTTTCACAAGCTGGTTAAAGCGAATCGTCATGTACTTATCAACTGAACGAAGCTCATCGTAAGCTACTGAGTCTTGAGCTGGGTTAAAGTCAGATGTATTGGCAATCAAGAAACGAAGGGTGTTACGGATCTTACGGTAAGTTTCAGACACTTGGCTCAAGATATCCATAGAAATACGCACGTCGTTGCTTGAGTCAACACTTGTTACCCAAAGACGCAAGATTTCAGCACCGAATTGTTTTTCAACATCGCTTGGAGCAATGGTATTTCCAAGAGATTTAGACATCTTCTCACCTTTACCATCAAGAGCAAAACCTTGTGACAAGATTTGTTTGTAAGGTGCTACGCCATGGTTGGCAACAGATGTGATGAGTGATGAGTTGAACCAACCACGGTATTGGTCAGAACCTTCTAGGTAAAGGTCTGCTGGGTAAGTCAACTCCGGACGATTTACAACAACCCCATTCCATGATGAACCTGAGTCAAACCAAACATCCATGATATCTGTTTCTTTCTTGAACTCGCCATTTGGTGAACCTGGATGTGTAAATCCTTCTGGCAAGAGGTCTTTAGCATCACGTTCCCACCAAATGCTTGAACCGTGTACTTCAAAGAGTTGAGCCACATGTTCAATGGTTTCAGCAGTCATGATTGCTGTACCATCTTCAGCGTAGAAGATTGGAAGTGGAACACCCCAAGCACGTTGACGAGAGATAACCCAGTCGCCACGGTCACGGATCATATTGTAAAGACGGACTTTACCCCATTCTGAGTGGAATTTCACTTTTTCAATTTCGTCCAAGATGTCTTGGCGGAATTTAGAAACTGAGGCAAACCATTGTGGAACTGCACGCCAGATGATTGGTTTCTTCGTACGCCAGTCAAATGGATATGAGTGAGAGATTTCTTCTTGCGCAAGAAGGAGGTTGCCAAGTTTTTCGATAACAGTTGGTACAACCTTGTCATAGAATTGACCTTCAAACTCAGCACCAGCATTGGCCATCATAATACCACGTTCGTCAACAGTCACTGCGACTTCAAGACCATTAGCAATACCAACATTATAGTCATCCTCACCAAAACCAGGGGCTGTATGGACAATACCCGTACCAGAATCAGTCGTAACGTGGTCACCAAGGATAACCAATTCATCTACAGCTGTATCCCATGGGTGTTTTGTTACGATATGATTCAATTCTTGACCACGGTAAGTTGCCAAAACTTGAACATCAGCCCAACCAAATTTCTCAGACAAGCTAATCAATAATTCTGCAGCAACCACAAACTTGCGATCTTCACCAGCAGGTTGAACCAAAACGTAATCAATATCTGCACCAACAGTCAAACCACGAGAAGCTGTGATGGTGAATGGAGTAGTTGTCCAGACAACGATGTAAGTATCTGTATCTAGAACACCTTTGCCATCTTTTACCTTATTGGCATAGTAAAGAGAAGTTGAAACCAAATCATGGTATTCAATTTCCGCTTCGGCAAGGGCAGACTCAGATGACCAAGACCAGTAAACTGGCTTGGCACCACGGTAGATATAACCTTTATTAGCCATCTCACCAAATACACGAATTTGAGCTGCTTCATAGTCAGGAGTCAAAGTCACATATGGATTTTCCCAGTCACCAGAAACACCCAAACGTTTGAAGTCTTCGCGTTGTTTATCTACTTGAGAAAGAGCGTATTCACGGCAAAGTTTCAAGTACTCAACCAAGTCCATTTCTTTACGTTTGATACCTTGTTTTGCCAAAACTTGCTCGATTGGCAGACCATGAGTATCCCAACCTGGGATGTATGGTGCGTAAAAACCTGACATAGATTTTGAACGAACAATGATATCTTTTGAAATCTTGTTCATAGCGTGCCCAACGTGGATATTTCCGTTCGCGTATGGAGGGCCATCATGCAAGGTGAAATGAGGTTTTCCTTGGTTCAATTCTTGACGACGTTGATAAAGTTTTGCATCTTCCCATTCCTTTTGCCAAACTGGCTCTTTGGTAGGAAGTCCTGCACGCATTGGGAAAGCTGTTTTCCCAAGGTTAAGGGTATCTTTGAGTTTCATGGTATCTCCTTTATAAATAATAACAAATTAAAAACCACGACTTCCAAAAAGGACGAAAATCGTGGTACCACCTTTATTCGGAAAAAGATCTAGTCTTTCTCCCTCTTATCCCGTAACGTGGGTAACGTCAAATCCTACTAATTTCAGACTTGAGTTTTTGAGAGGATAATCTTATCATTAGGGATTACAGGTCTCACACCATCTCCTGCTCGCTGGAAATATAAGGATAAGATATTGTTCTCATATTATTTCTTATAAAATTGTAACAGATTCTTGCGGTGCCGCAAAACCTGGTTCTGAGTTTACAGCTTCAGTAGCTGGTGTTGGTCCTGAGTAATGGCTTGAAGCTACTTCTGGCTCTTCATACATTGGACCAACTGGATGAGCTGGACTTTCTTCAACAACTGGAGCTGGTGAAACCACTTGTTCCTGCTCAGCTCTTGCTTCTGCTTCTGCAAGTTCCTTATTAGCCGCTTCGATACGCGCTTGCAACTCTGCCATTTCCTCGGGAGAAAACTGGCGAGTAATATCAATTGGTTCTTCCTCTTGCTGTTGTTGTAAGACAGAGTCACCTAAGACTTCGCTGACTACTTCTTTGAAGGCTTCATCACTTGTCTGAAGATAAGTTGCTGTTGGGCGAAGAATATCTTCCCAATCTGAAGATTCAACAATTGCTAACTGGCTCTCAATTGTAGATTTAAGACGTTGATGGAAGACACGGCTCTTGTTCTTCAACTCTTCAGTTTCGACAGCAACCTTCTTAGCATTGTCAGTTGCTTGACGAAGAATTTCATTTGCCTTGTACTTAGCTTCTTCCAACAAACGTTGTGCATCTTGCTCTGCTTGTTGGATAATATTGTTTGAACGTTCTGTTGCAGCTTGTTTTACTCGCTCAGCCGTATCCTGCGCAATCAACACAGATTGACTCAATGAATCTTTCATCTCATCAAAGTAAGACAAACGCTCTTCCAAACTCTTAATATGTAAATCCTTGTCATGATTAGAGCGAACCAAATCTTCATAATCACGGACTACAATATCTAAAAATTCATCTACTTCTTCTTGATCAAACCCTCTGAAGCGTGTGCTAAAGGTTTTATCTTTGATTTCTAACGATGTAATTGGCATATTTTTCCTCACTTACTTAATAACAATTGGACCGTTAATTTCTTTTTATCTTTTTTTGTTTGCCCATTATCTCTAACGAGTTTCAATCGACCAAATTTCCTCACACTAATCAAATCACCAACTTGGACTGCATAATCTGATTTTTCAACTAAATGGTAATTCACTTGGACTGCCTGTTTTTCAATTAGCTGACTTGCCTGATTTCTAGACAACTTGAAGACACCTGCTAGAAAAACATCTAATCTAGAACTAGCGATACAAATATCTAATTCTTGATAATCTTCGACTGTAGCAATTTTCTCAGTAAAATCCCGTTCTTCTAGACGAACCGGTAAACGAGCAACTTTCGTAATGCCGTCTTGAAAAAGGAGCATAAACTGTCGATTAATGATAATCTGTGCCCTCTCTTCATTGACTAAGATATCACCAAATAGCTTCCTATCAATTCCCAGCTTGTTTAAAACAGTCCCTAATATTTTAGCATGTGTTAAGCGCTCAAACTTATTAGGATAGACTATTTCTTGCAAGGATAGTTCAAAATCAGAGAATTCTGGCTCAAAATACTCAGGATACAGGAGAACCCGTACATATTCAGTATCAAGAAACTGCCGACTGCTCATATAGGAGATGCCGTTGGTTGATGCTAAAACATTTAAAATCTTTTCTTGATGGGGATTTACAAAGGGTGTTAAAAAAGGAGAATACGAATCTTCTACCTTTTTTATCCATTCCGTTCCCTTATCAATAAAAGATGAATCATTCTTAGAAAAGTGTTGATAAATCATCCTGTTCATAGAAAAATCACTAAAAGTCGAATCAACTGTTCCCCTAGGAAGTGAACTAGTAATACCGCAATCCAGACAGACAAGTCAAGACCTGCAATCTGGAGAGGTAAACGTTGCAAGGGAGCTATTATCGGTTTCACTAAACTAATGATCAAGCGTCCAAGACGTGATTCATAAGCATTGGGGAACCAAGACATCAGAGCAAAAATGATTAAAATCAGTGAATAGATATCCACTGCATTTTGAATAAAACGAATGAGAAAGAGCATTATCTCACTCTCGTACGTTTCATGTCAAAACCAAATTCACCATTTTGTGATTCATCTGGGATTTTGATATCTTCAATATTGACGACAACATCAACTGGTGTCAGCAAGTACATAGTAGACGCTACCTTTTTCATGTTACCAGCTAAAACGTGACGTGCCCCATCCAGATAATCCAAACAACGACGAGCTTGTACTTCTGTCATATATTGGAAATCAATCAAAATACTTTCGTTACCAGCTAATAAATCAACAATATCTGTGGCGTCTTCGTATTTACGTGGATAACGAACATCAATTGTTACCTTATCAGTAGAACGTTGACTTTGCATAGCCAACTCTTGTTGACGGGCATGAAGACGAGTGATGTTTTTATCTTTAGATGGTGTGCTAGCAGCTTGTTGAGGCAACTCTTGAACAGAAGGAACTGGAGTCACAATCGGCTCTTCAGCTTTAGGCTGATAAGTAGTACCCACATCTTCTCCATCTTCTGTAAAATAATCTATAAATTTATCAAATCTATCTTTTAAAGACATAGTTCTTTCCTATTTAAAAAATGCTGAACCAATTCTGACAAATGTTGAGCCAAATTCAATCGCTTCCTTGTAGTCACGACTCATACCCATACTCAAGTCCGTCATTGGCATATTGGGAATTTGTTTTTCTCTAATTTCTAGTTGCAAATCCTGCGTAGCTTTAAAAATCTCTTTCAACTCATCACTACTAGCTTCAAAAGGAGCCATGGTCATCAAGCCGACATATTCGATTTTATCTAAGGTGGCCAACTCTGGCAAGAGCTCCAATAGTTCTTCCTTTGAAAAACCATGTTTGCTCTCTTCTCTTGAGATATTTACTTGTAAGAAACACTTAACAACTCGGTCACTTCTTTTTTGAATTTCCTCTGCTAGCTTTAATGAATCCAAAGCGTGGAAATAATCAACGTACTGAATGACATCTTTAACCTTGCGTCTTTGCAAGGTTCCAATCAAATGCCAGGTAATATTTCTACCTTTTAAAGCTTCATATTTCTCAAGAAATTTATCCACACGATTTTCACCAATATGATGCACACCTAGCGGAAGCAAAGCCTCCGCTGTCGGTACGTCTACATATTTTGTAACAGCAAGAACCGAAACAGAATTGGCTTCTCTTCCTGCCTGCTGACTTGCATCTTTTATTTGTTGAAAAACACGTTCTGTATTTTCTTTCAAATTCATTTACTTAACGATTTTTGAAAAATGGAGGAGTGTCTAATTCATCCTCATCGTGTAAAGATGGCGCTTCGAAACGTTCAACTGGTGATACCACTGAATCAGTTGGTCGAACAATTGTCTCACGACGCAAGTCCCAATCACCAAATGCTGAAGTTTGAGAAGTTTCTGTACGACGAGGTGCTGGACTTGGAATTTCTGCAGTTTCAGCCATATCAAACTGACGATTATGATTATGTGCATGACTAGGACTTGCTTGTTCATGACGAACAGCTTGTCTTGGTGCATGGCCCACAACTTTTTCAACACGATCTTGACGAACACCAGTTGCAACGACTGTAACACGGATTTCATCTTTCATGTTTTCATCGATTGATGTTCCTAGCCAGATGTTCACACCTTGGCCAGCTGCTTGGTTGACGATTTCTGAAGCTTCTTCTGCCTCAATCAAAGTCAAGTCAAGACCACCAGTAACGTTGACGATAACATCCTCAGCACCGTCAATAGTTGTTTCAAGAAGTGGTGAGTAGATTGCCTTACGAGCTGCTTCTACCACACGTTCTTCACCACTACCGATACCGATACCCATTAGAGCGTTTCCTTTATTTGCCATAACTGTTTTCACATCGGCAAAGTCAAGGTTAATCAAACCAGGATTTGTGATCAAGTCCGTAATTCCTTGAACACCTTGGCGAAGTACGTTATCTGCTTCGCTAAGAGCTTCAAGAAGTGGAGTTTTCTTATCAACAATTTCAAGCAAGTTGTTGTTTGAAATAATCAATAGAGTATCTACATGTTCGCGAAGCTGATTGATTCCTTCTACAGCGTATTGGCCACGTTTGCTTCCTTCAAAACCGAAAGGACGTGTCACAACACCAACTGTAAGAGCACCTAAATCTTTAGCAATGCGGGCAATAACAGGAGCTGCACCAGTACCTGAGCCACCTCCCATACCTGCAGTAATGAAGACCATATCTGCTCCAGTAATAGCTTGAGTCAAGGCTTCTTCGCTTTCTTCAGCAGCCTTTTGACCAACTTCAGGTCGACCGCCAGCACCCAAACCACGAGTCAATTTAGGGCCTAACTGAATTACAGTCTCAGCTTTTGTACTACTCAAAGCTTGTACATCTGTGTTTGCCGCGATAAATTCTACGCCTGCAACACCTTCGTCAACCATGCGGTTAATGGCGTTACCACCACCTCCACCAACACCGATTACTTTAATCACTGCACCTTGAGCAGCCGCTGTATCAAATGAAAATGTCATAGTTTATTTTTCCTCTTTTATTCATCAAACATACTTCCAATTAAACCACGGAAGCGATCTGCGATTTTTGGTTTATTTTGAGAAGATACTTTATCTTCTTTTGGAGCAACTACGTTCGTAGAAGCTGATTGCTCTACCTCAGTATTTTGAACTGGTTGAATAGGGGTAGGTTGTGCTACCTGCGTAACACGTTGAATCATCCCACCAAAATTAATTGGTTGGTGACGCAAAGTATCCTCACCCTTGACTGCTCGTTGTGCTAACAAATGCACTTCAGTCAATTGACCAGCAAATTCAGATAAGCTAATCACATGAGCGAAGGCAGGGTTACGGATTCCAACTTGATTTGGAACGTAAAGTTTAACACCAACGCCAAATACTTCCTGCGCAAGTTCAACAATACCTGGTAAAATAGCATTTCCACCAATCAGAACAATCCCACCTGGAAGATCCAACAAATGTCTTCTTTCCAACTCTTGTTTGATTTGTTCAAAAATGTGTTTAATGCGAGCTGAAATAATCTCTGCTAGGTAGCTTTCTGTAACCTCAACAGGCTCTACTTCACCAATCACTTCAACTTGGAAGGTTTCATTACTTGCAAGTGAAGGGTAGGCTTCACCATAGTTTAATTTCAATCCTTCAGCTAGTTTTTGTGAAGTCTTCAAGACTTTAGAGATATCTTTTGTGACATAATCTCCACCTTCTTGAAGAATATTTGTAAACTGAAGTTCTTGGTTACGGATTGTAGCAACAGTTGTTTGACCTGCTCCCATATCAATCACAGTAGCTCCAAATTCACGCTCTCCTTCGTTCAAGACTGAACGAACCAAAGCCAATGGTGAAATAATAATATTTTCAACTTGAACACCTGAGCGCTCAACTGTCTTGCGTAAATTGTGAAGAATAGTACGTGGACCAGTGTAAAGTAAGCCACGCATTTCAAGACGAACTCCCATCATGCCACGTGGGTCACGAATACCTTGGAAACCATCTACGATAAATTCTTCAGGAATAAAAGTAATGACTTCACGATCTGGTGTCATACTCTTTGTCAAGGCTGATTTGACAACATTTTCGACATCTTGATCTGTAATTTCTTTTGTATCAGATGTAACTGGAATCATTCCTTGAGTTGGTTCTACTTGCAAAAGATTTCCAGGCAAACCAACATTCACAGATTTAATTGAAATGCCAGCTTTCTCTTCTGCTTGGGAAATAGCTGACTTGATAGCAGTTGCTGCTGCTTCAATATCAACGATAATCCCATCCTTTACACCTTTACTCTTGGCATTACTTACACCAATTACATTAAGTTCACCATCTCTAAGCTCGGCAACCAATACCTTAATCGAATTAGTTCCGATATCTAAGCCTGTAAAAAAACCATCTCTAGCCATTACATCGCATCCTCTCTCTTCCAAGTTTCAAACTTCTATTCAATATAGCTAAAACAGGGCATAGCTATTCACAGAATATTATAACACAAAAAATCCAATCGTGCTTAGTTTTTCCTAAATTTACTTACCATTTTTTCACATTCGCTCATCAGCTTTTTTTATTTTCCAAACAAGTTATAAAAAATCAGATTTATGACAAAAAGAAAGCTCATTTCTAAGCTTTCTTTGTAATCATTTTTTCTGCTTCTTGCTCTAAGAATAGTTCCAAGATTTTCTTTGTCAACGTAATCGCTGCTGATAAGGCCAGGGAAACGATTAAATAATTAGCTACTAAGCCATGGTCTCCAACCAATGGTGGTTTTGTCAAGAATCCGTAATCGCCACCTGTTACCAAATTGACCACAAAAATCAAGGCATTTAAGGCAAAGGTCATAAGAAAAATTCCCTTCACATCCAGCAATCTCGCATCGTACTGTCTCAAGAGATAAACCAATGAGTTCCCCAAGAGAGCTAAGTGGCCAAAGATAAAGGATAAAATCGCAATATGTGGGAAAGGATAGGCATCTGGCACTGGATAAACAAAGGCTGCTAATGTCCCAAATGTTCCTAATAGTGCAAAATACTGCCTATATTTAGACTGACCAGGAAGCAAGAGCACCACAAACATTGCCATACGGCAATGGTAAAAAGGTAAACTTTCTGACAGCGGCATATGATTGACCCAATACCAACCATAAAGTAGAATCAACTGAACTGCCTGTAAGATTTGGAAAAATCGTTGGTAAACCTTCTTTTCACGATAACGATAGGCTGTATAAAAGGTCAAACCCAAGAGTGTAAATATACTGATATACCAAAAAAAGTCAAATTTAGGTGGCTCGGTTGCTTGGGTAGTAAAGAAAATATCCCATAAATTCATCTAGTCTTCCTCATGATTCAAAATTTTCCTGCATTTTATTATACCATGCTATTTGTCAAAAATGGATTTAGAAATACGATAATCATCTTCTTAATCAAGATATTGCTCCCTCTGACCTTGATAAACCTGCCAAAGAATCTCTATTTGCTCCTTGGTAATGCGTTTTTCAGATAAGGCTGGCAGTTGGTCAATGGCAAAAAATTGAAGGTCAGCAATTTCTTGATTTTTTTGGAATTGTCCATCAAGAAGCTTACATTCAAAAACAAACTTTGCATATTGCTTGCTCTGTAGTTGGAAACGATTTGTATCAAAAACAGCTAGTAGTCTTTCTACTTTAGCTTCAAAACCGGTTTCTTCTTCAATTTCCTTGAGAATATTTTCTGTTGGAGAATAGCCGACTTCACCAAAGCCACCTGGCAAAGCCCAATCATTCTCTCCTTGTCCCCTAACCAGACAAATTTTTTCATCCTCAACTATCCAAGCACGGACGTCCATTAAAGGAGTCGCATAAGCGGAGGTCGGTTTCAAGAGTTCTGCCACTTCGTCTGCATCAAGGTCTGATACCTGATTCAACATTTCAGATAACAGACTTCGCAAGTCTTCGTAGCGCTCACGGTCAAAAGGATCCTTTGTAAAGGTTAGTCCAGTATCTGTAAGAGCAATCATTCTTTGAAGATACTTAGCAAAATCACTTGTCTTCATTTTCTAAACTTTCTACCAACTTAGCTAGATTCATAGAGTTAGAGCCTTTGAGCAAGATTTGGTCATTAGCTCCAAGGCTTTCTTTGACCTGCTTAACTAGGTCTTCAAATTGGTCTTGGTCTTCTGTTTTCTTGAAGTAGTAAACGTGGCCGATTGGGAACATTTGACTGGCCAATTGGGCTAATTCAACAATGTCTTCTCCATAGAAAATAAGGGTATCAAGCACATCTGGCGAAAGGCTCAAGATCATCTGATTATGAAGCTGAATAGACTGGTCGCCCAGTTCCTTCATATCCGCCAAGACAGCAATTTTCTTGCCACCTTCATTGGCTGGAATGGCAGAGAAAGTCTCTAAAATCAACTTCATAGCAGTTGGATTGGCATTGTATACGTCAGACAGGATGTCTGCTCCATTGGCTGCTTTCTTCCACTCGGTACGGTTACGCGTCAATTCAAGATTTTGGAAGGCTTGACGAATTTTCTCCTCTGAAACTCCTTCTTGCAGGGCAACATAGGATGCAATCATAGCATTGGTGGCATTGTACTTACCAGTCACTGGCAAATCAAGGGCTTGTTCCAAGAAATTAGCCTTAAAGGTCAGACTATCCTTACGCTCAACCAAGTCGGTAATTTCCAACTCTGCTCCTTGGCCAAAACGAACCACCTTTTTATCAGTTGGCAAGTAGTCCTCTACAATCGGATCTGCTGGCGCTAGGAGCAAAGAACCTGAAGCCATACCGTCTGCAATTTGCATTTTTCCTTTAGCAATTTCAGAACGGTCTTTGAAAAAGGCCAAATGGGCTTCTCCAACCAAGGTCACGATGGCTGTTTTTGGATGAGCCAATTCTGACAAGAGATGAATATCTCCCAAGTGATCCTGTCCCATCTCCAAGACCAACTTTTCTGTTCCTTCAGGCATATGGAGAACTGTGTAAGGAAGACCAATCTCATTATTGTAGTTGCCTTGTGTCTTATAGGTTTTGTAGGTTGTTGATAGCAAGTGAGCTAACATATCCTTGGTCGTTGTTTTGCCATTTGAACCTGTGACAGCAAAGACATCAACTGCTGTTTTTTCAAGATAGTAGGCAGCTAGTCTTTGAAAGGCAGTCAAGACATCATCTACTAGAATGTAGGGATGATTTGCGATTTCTTTCTCAGACAGGGTTGCAGCAGCGCCATTTTCAAAAGCTGTTTCGATAAAGTCATGACCATCACGCGCACCTTTTAGGGGCACAAACAAGTCCCCTGTAGTAATCAAACGACTATCAAACTCTGCCTTTTCTAACTGGGTGTCCTCAAAAATGCTGATATCATTTTTAGCTCCTACAACTTGAGCCACTTCATGAATTGTTAATTTCATTTCTACTCCTTTAAAAAGGGTTGAAATCCGAGAACTAAAATCACCTTGCAGTGATGGTTCTGGTTTCTACCCTCTCTTTCATTTTTATAGCAAATGCGCTTCGCGCTTGTCAAAACTTTCTTTAGCAAGATCAACCAATCGCTCGATTAAGTCTGGATAGCTGATTCCCATATTGTCCCAAAGTAGTGGGTACATAGACCACTGGGTGAAACCTGGCATGGTATTAAGCTCGTTTAGGAAAACCTCTCCCTTATCTGTATAGAAGAAATCGCAACGAGAGAGACCGAGGCCACCAATCGCACGGAAGGCAGTTTCTGCATTTTGACGCATTACAGCTACCACATCATCACTGATTTTGGCTGGAATATCCATGGTAATCTTGTTGTCAATATACTTGGCATCGTAGTCATAAAAGGCAACATCCTTGACTACTTCTCCTGGTAGCGTACTCTTGACATCGTAGTTGCCCAAAAGACCAACCTCGATCTCACGGGCGTTTACCCCTTGCTCAACCAAGACACGGCTGTCATATTGGAAGGCAAGTTTCAAGGCTTGACGAAGTTCCTCTTGATTTTCAGATTTGGAAATACCGACACTTGAACCCATGTTTGAGGGTTTTGTAAAGACTGGATAAGTCAATTTTTCTTCCACTTCAGCGATTTTAGAAGTTATATCATCACCTTCAACGATGGCCACATAAGGAACTTGGGCAATCCCGACAGATTCTAACACACGTTTGGTCGTGATTTTATCCATGGCAAGACTAGATGACAATATGTTACAACCAACATAAGGCATTTTCAAAACTTCCAAGAATCCTTGAACTGAGCCATCTTCTCCCATCGGACCGTGAAGGACTGGAAAGACCACTGCTCCTTCTTCGTAGATGGCACTCGGTGCAACTTTCTTATCCCAATCAATGGTTTCATTGGTCATAAGACGATCCTCTTGACCTGGAGTCTGGTTAAATTCTTGCGTTTTAATAAAGTCACCTGACTGGCTGATGAAGAAAGTCTTGACTGTGAAACGGTCGTAGTTGACCGCACGCATCACACTCTCAGCTGAAAGAACAGAGACTTCACGCTCTGCACTACGTCCACCGTATAAAAGAATAATCGTTTGTTTCATATTATTTGTTCCAATTCTAATAGAATACTCGTTCTTTAGTATATCATATTTGCTTCTTTTTTGAAACTTGAACCTGATACTGGTCTTCAATAAATCTAAAAAGAGACCGATAAAACAACTGTCGGTCTCCGTGATTTTTGTATAAATGAATTGAGTGTGTTAATTTGTCTACAATTACAACTCTGTTCGATTTTCAATGGCTCGTAAGAGCGTCACTTCATCCGCATACTCAATGTCCGCTCCGACAGCGAGACCTCGTGCTAGACGCGTAACCTTGATACCAGCTGGCTTGAGCAAACGTGAAAGATACATGGATGTCGCTTCACCATCTGCTGTAGCATTTGTTGCTACGATTACCTCTGAAACTTCACTATCCATCAGACGAGTCATAAGACTCTTGAGATTGATATCATCTGGACTGATACCATTCATGGGAGAAATGAGTCCATGTAAGACATGATAGAGTCCATGGTATTCTTGGATATTCTCCATGGCTGCCACATCGCGACTATCCTCGAGAACTAAAATGGTTGTCTGGTCACGACTTGGATCGGTACAGATAGAGCAAGGATCGTCATCAGTCAAACGACCACAGATAGAGCAATAGGTCAGCTCTCTCTTAGCAGAAAGGAGGTTTTTGGCAAATTCATTGACATCGTCATCAGTCATTCCAATAGTATAGAAGGCCAGACGGGTAGCAGTCTTAATCCCGATACCCGGTAACTTAGAATAACTGTCAATCAGCTTAGCAATAGGTGTTGGATAAAGCATAAGTTCCTTTCTAATTCATTGGATGATGTTGGTTATAGAGGTTGATAATGTCGCGCGCAATGGAAGGTCCGACACCATTTGTAAGATTGGTGTTATGAGGGAAGACTACTGCAACAGCGATTTGTGGATTATCGGATGGAGCGTAGGCCACGGCATTGGTATTTGTTGCTTGCTGACCATCTGCTACATAACTTTCGGCTGTACCCGTTTTTCCGCTAATAGATACAGATGCACCATTTGAAAAGGCACGGCCAGTTGTCAATCCACTAGTCCCATGGGCAACCTGATAAAAACCTTGTTGCAAAATACTCATATTGGAGGCGGATATATTGACCTTATTCATCTCTGTCGGTTGCAGTTGTTGAATCAGGTCGCCCAATCCTCCTTTATCATTATTGCCATAAATTCCCTCAACAATACGGGGAGCCATACGGACACCATCATTTGCAATAGTTGCTACATACTGAGCTAATTGCATTGGGGTATAGTTATCAAACTGACCAAATGAATTTGTAATATAATTAGCAAGATCATAATCTTTAGGAATAAAGCCGGTGGATTCATCTGGTAAATCAATACCTGTAGATGATCCTAAACCATACTCACCAAAGGTTGAACGTAATTTCCCCATAGCCGAGTCTAAATTTCCAATTCCTGCAATCATATTCGGTTGATAAGTCAATCCCATAATCCCTAAAGCTGTTTGGACCATATAAGTATTAGATGAATACTCCAAAGCTTGAACTGCCGTAATCGGCATTGGCCCAGAAAAGGCAGTATACCACGAATTGATAGGGGGTGAACCTTGGAAGACAATGGACTGATCCGTCAAGGTCTGGTTCCCTGATAAGACTCCATTCTCCCAACCGGAACTGATGGTTGCAGCCTTAACGACCGAACCTGGTACAAAGACATTGGTTACCGTTCCCAAAGAATCAGGCGTCAACTCTCCCGTTTTCAGATCATGTTTAATTCCTGACATGGATAAAACTGCACCTGTTTTGGGGTTCAAAGCAACTGCATAGACACCTTCAGAATACTTAGCTCCTCCATTTCCTAGTTCGGAAGTGAAATAACTCTTAAGAAGATTGTCCACGCTATCTTGGAAGGCCAAATCGATGGTCAGTTTGATATTGTTCCCTTTGGTACCATCTTCAATATTTTCGACACTTTCCATATTGCCATACTTATCTAGATGAATTTCCTTTACCGAGCGTTTACCTTGCAAGGTTTCTTCATATTGTTTCTCTAGATAAGAGGTACCAACCCGATCATTTAGAGAATAGCCCTTTTTAATATAAGCATCAGCTTCTTCAGCTGGGAGACCAGCTTTTTCACCGGATACACTTCCCACTATAGAAGAGAGCGAAGTCTCTAGAACCTTTCGATCCCACGTGGTTGAAATACTGATACCAGGTAAATTCTTAGAAGCCGAAGCAATCAAGGCAATCTGTGTATCTGTCAAGGAATCTGTCGCAATGGCTCCTGTCTCAAAGTTTCCAACAGCATTTAACTGGCTAAAAAGATAGATTTCTTTCTTATCATCCTCTGTATAGTTTAATTGACTCGTTTGGACACTATCGACCGCATTGTTATAGAGTTCTGATTCGGATAGACGATTGCCATCTGAATCAAGACGTTTCTCACGTGGTAAGCTTTCCACTACTTTCTTATAGACATCTTGATCTGCTAGATAATAGTCCGCCAACTGTCGGTCAGTCAATGTTGGAGAAGTAACTCCCACATAGGCTAGCAACTTCTTGGCTGTTTCTTTTAAATCTGCAGCCGTCATTTTGTTGTTTCGAGTAAAGGAAACAACTTGTTTCACAGTATTTTCAACTAAGGGCTTGCCACTGGCATCATAAATTTCACCTCGAGCTGAACTAGTAGTCACCTTTGTTTTACTAGCCGATGCTAGTTTTGTCTCATAAAAATCCTTGTTCAAAACCTGCATATAAAGCAGGCGACCAATAATGGTCATAAAGAGTAAAATGATGATTGAAAACAATAAATTAAGCCGAATCGGAATCGAATGGCTGTTAAATTTCCTCATACAAATCAGTCTCATTTCTATTTAAAATCTTACTCTTCATTGTACCATAATTTAAGAAGAAATTTTGGAAAAGAAGGGAGCTTTTCCCATTTTACAGGAAAATACGATTTTATTTATCCATCCCTACATTATATGATATAATAAATGTAAAAGTTCGATGACTCAGTCTTTTTCCAATATGACTCATTTAAAGGAGCCTTCCCTATGGACAAACCAGATATAGCAACCCTCATTGATTCTCACTTCGAAGAAATGACAGACCTAGAGCAAGAAATCGCTCGCTATTTTTTGCAAGCTGAAACCATTGCAGATGATTTATCTTCTCAGCAGGTCACTCAAAAATTACATATCTCTCAAGCTGCTCTGACCCGCTTTTCTAAAAAATGTGGTTTTACAGGCTATCGAGAATTTATTTTCCAATACCTGCACCAAGCAAAGAAACAGGATACTCATTCTCACAAACATAGTCCTTTAACCAACCGAGTTCTTAGAAGCTATAGTAATATGCGGGAACAAACACAGGACTTAATTGACGAAGAACAACTGGAACGAATCGCCCAGTTAATCGAAGATGCTGAGCGTGTCTACTTCTTTGGAACAGGAAGTTCTGGCCTTGTCGCTCGTGAAATGAAATTGCGCTTCATGCGTCTAGGTGTGGTCTGTGAAGCTTTGACAGACCAAGACGGTTTTGCTTGGACAACCAGTATTATGGATGAGAATTGCCTAGTACTGGGCTTCTCACTTTCTGCCACAACACCTTCTATTTTAGACAGTCTATTAGACGCAAAAGAGATGGGCGCACAGACTGTACTTTTTACAAGTGTTCCCAATAAAGATAGTCAGGTCTATACAGAGACTGTTCTTGTAGCCACACACAGCCAGTCTTCTTACATCCAACGTATATCCGCTCAACTTCCTATGCTCTTCTTTATTGATTTGATTTATGCCTACTTTTTGGAAATCAATCGTGAGAGCAAGGAAAAAATCTTTAATAGCTACTGGGAAAATAAAAAACTCAACGGCTATCGTAGACAAAAACGTGTAAAACAATCCTAGTTTGGTTGAGCCAAACTAGGATTGTTTTGTTTTAAAGTGATAGTAGGCGCCCAACATCCCTGCTGTATTTTGATGATGAGCAAATTCTAATCTCGTCTTATCAGCCAGACTTGGTACCAAAGCATCTTTCAAAGCTTTTCGAATTTTAGGCTTGAGGATAGCCTCTTGCCCCATAATACCCCCACCGAGAATGACCACTTCTGGATTGGCCACATAGCAAATATTTGCCAGACCTTTTCCTAGATAGTCTACCATACGGTCAATACCAGCCATGCAGATTTTGTTTCCTTCGGTAGCTTCCTTAAAGATGCGTCGGCCATTCCACTGGTCAACTTCTTCTCCATGTGCTTCAGCTACATATTTTACTAAAGCTGTGGTAGAAGCGAGATCCTGAAAAGCTCCATCCTGCATATGCATATAACCGACTTCACATGCTGAATTGCTAAAACCATGGAAGACTTTCCCATCCATAATCAAGCAACCACCGATACCGGTTCCAATGGTTAAGCAAAGTGTCACACTCGCTCCCTTGCCTGAACCAGATACTGCCTCAGCCAAACCTGCACAGTTGACGTCATTTTCAATCTCGCAAGGGATTTCAAAGGTACTCTCAATTTCTTTTTTAAACTGAGTTCCAGCATAGTTAGGAATCTGAGGGCCAGCATAGAAAATTTCCCCCTTATCTGGATCCACCATCCCAGCAGAAGAAATAGCAACTCCTGCTACTGGGCCTTTTTCTAAATAGCTGGCTACGATATCTTTGGTCTTTTGTAAGATATGAGGTCCACCTTTATGCGCCTCTGTTGGCATTTCATGCGATTCAACAAGTTGGCCTTCTTGGTCGATCAAACCATATTTGATATTTGTTCCACCGATATCAATTGCAACGTAGTGTGTCATAAATACCTCCTTATGGATTAGAGGAAGCGCTCCTTGGTTTCACGAATCAAGGCTGCAGCTGCTTCTACAACTGGACGATCTTCTTCAGTCACTGGTGTCAATGGTGAACGAACAGAACCAATATTCAGTCCTTCATTGATCTTCAAGACTTCCTTAATCACACCATACATATTTCCATGTGCAGAAGTGAGTTTACCAATGATAGCGTTGATAGCGTATTGTAATTCACGCGCTGTTTCTAAGTCTTTGTCAGCAATCAATTGGTTGAGTTTCAAGAAGAGTTCTGGCATAGCACCATAAGTACCACCGATACCAGCTTTAGCTCCCATGAGACGACCACCTAAGAACTGCTCATCTGGACCATTAAAGACGATGTGGTCTTCCCCACCAAGGCTGACAAAGGTTTGGATATCTTGAACTGGCATAGAAGAGTTCTTAACACCGATAACACGAGGATTTTTCAACATTTCAGTGTAGAGACTTGGCGTCAAAGCAACACCAGCTAATTGAGGAATGTTATAAATCACGTAGTCTGTGTTTGGAGCTGCAGAACTGATATCATTCCAGTATTTAGCAACTGAGTATTCTGGCAAGCGGAAATAAATCGGTGGAATCGTTGCAATAGCATCTACTCCTAAGCTTTCAGCGTGGCGAGCAAGTTCCATACTATCTTTAGTATTATTGCAAGCTACGTGAGCAATAATAGTCAACTTCCCTTTGGCAACTGCCATGACTTCTTCCAAGATTAACTTGCGGTCTTCAACACTTTGGTAAATACATTCACCAGAAGAACCATTGACATAAAGACCTTGAACACCTTTATCAATGAAGTATTGAACCAAGGCACGCGTACGCTCTGGACTTACTTCTCCTTGATCATCATAACATGCGTAGAAAGCTGGAATGACACCTTCGTATTTTTTTAAATCTGACATAGATTTTCTCCTAAGATTTCTTTTTTCTGCTAGAAGCAGGATTTATTCTTTACGTGTTTAGTATACACCTTGTGAAAAACGCATTCAACATCTGGTGTACACTTAGATTTTAGTTTCGATATGTATTTTGAAACGTTTATGGCTTGAAAGTAGTTTCAGAAACAAGCCATCCTATTGGTATTTTGCAAAAATCTTCTCCATCAATCCAGTCTGGATAAAGACCAATAGCCCAAATCCAAAAAGCAGGAAGGCTGAGCCACCTAACAGTAAACTGAAAGCTGACAGATAAAGAACCATCACAATGAGGATAAGAATGGCTAACATGAGGAAGAACCAAGGAAAGTTAAAACTTGCCAAGATCAGCCCTTTTTGTAACACTTCTTTCCAAGTTAAATCATAGCGCGCAGCGATCGGATAGCTAGCCAGCATCACGATAGTGAGGAAGATAAGAATGCCTAGACAAATAGCTTTCACCATTTGGAAAGGCATAGCTGTCTGCCCCCAGAATAGATAGAGGTCTAGAAGACTCAACAAAACAATGCCTAACTCAAGCAGACCTAACTGAAGACCTAGTTTCAGATTTTGCTTGAAAGCTCTTAGATAGATTTTAAAGACAGGCACTCGTCTGCTCTTCTTAATCTCAAACATGGTCTCGTAGAGGCTGATTTTAGCCACTCCAATCGTCACGATGGGCAAACAAGAAACGACAAAAAGAAGATTGGCTGTGACGATATCCAAAACCTTTTCACTAAAACGCATGAGAAAGTTATCTGTATCAAATGCTGCCTTGATAAGGCTTACTCCTTTTTGTGCCATATTTGCTCCTCCTTATTTTTTAGTCAATCAAAATTTTAAAGAGATATTTGCGAACCTTCTGTTCCATACCTGCATAGCCATTTGGCTGGTGTGGTTCTCCTGGAAAGAAAATCGCAAAATTGTGATAACCCAACAAGAGTGGGTATTTTTCATGACAATGCACAAAGCCAATGTCACTCGCTTCGTCGAATGCTACTGCCTCGTCTTTGATACGTGAACCGTAGCTCGAATATTCATGTCCTTCTACCAGCAAATGCAAATCTGCATAGTTCTTATGATGCTCAAATTGATCATTTTCAGCTTGATTGAGGACATTTTCCTGAACAACTAGAAAGACCTTGTCCCCGTCAATCTCATACTTTCCTAACTCAAAAGAATCTTTACGATGTTGATAGAGATAGTCGATAGCCTTGTCTAGATTAGGATGAATCCCTTTGTAAAAGGTGATGTTTTTCAAATCGTCAAAAATCATACTCTTTCCTTCGTTTCTGATAGTTAACTAAAATCATTCTTAAGTTGATAAGTGTCTAACAAAATATCTAAGGTAAGCAAATACCCAACATTTTGTAGACACTTATAACCTCTATATTTCCATAGCATGTCTAGACCACTTCCGCAATCTTGACACACCAGTTTACTTTTCTTAACCTTTGACCGCTCCCATAGTAATACCCTGAGTGAAGGATTTTTGGAAGACTAGGAAGACTGTTACGATTGGAACTGCTGCAAGAGCGGCACCTGCCATGATCAAACCATAGTTGGTTGCCATTTCAGCTTGCATAGTTGCAACCCCGAGTGAGATGGTCAAGTTTTGACGTGAAGTCAACATAACCAACTGCATGAAGTAGTCGTTCCATGTATTGATGAAGGTAAAGATTGCAAGGGCTGCAAATCCTGGTTTCACAATCGGGAAGGCTACGCTCCAGAAAGTACGAATCTCACCACAACCGTCGATTTTAGCTGACTCAAGCAACTCTGTTGGGATATTTTCACTAAATTGTTTCATGAGGAAGACCCCGAATGGCCATCCAATCAAAGGCAAGATAACTGCCCAAAGTGTATCATGGATTCCCATGAAGTTGACGATACGTACCAATGGTACAAGGACAACTTGTTTTGGAAGTGCCATGGCAGCGATAAAGATGGCAAAGAGAATACGCTGACCATAGAAACGTTTTTTAGCCAATACATAACCTGCTAGAGAAGAGGTTGCACAGACCAAAAACATAGTTACAAGTGAGATAAATACTGAGTTCCACATCCACTGCAAGGCAGGGTTTTGCACCATAAGTTGTTGGAAGTTTTCCATGGTTGGCATTTTAGGGAACCACTGTGGTGGAATAACGATTGTATCAGGTTGTGACTTGAAGGCACCTGTCAAAATCCAGTAGAACGGAAAGATGAACAGCACGGTCAACAAGAGCAAGATAATAGTTGAAATAACAGTGAAAGCTGTTAAAGGTTTCTTTTGTGTAGATTGCATAGCTGTCTCCTTTCTTTAATATTCTACGTCGTTTCCAAGTACTTTAAATTGAACAAAGCTTACGATAGCGATCATCACTGCCAAGAAGACGCCGATAGTGTTTGCATAGCCGTATTCTGTCAATTGGAAGGCTTTTTCGTAAAGGTAGTACATAAGTGTACTTGTTGAGTAGTTTGGACCACCAGATGTCAACAACTGAATCAAGGCGAAACATTGGAATGAGTTGATTGTTGTGATGATTGCGATGTAAAGAGTTGTTGGAAGAAGGCTTGGCCATTTAATCTTCCAGAAAACTTGCAATTCAGTCGCACCATCAACACGCGCTGCTTCAACTAGTGAGTTGTCAATATTTCCCATAGCAGCGATATAAAGGATAATCGGTTGACCAACAGATGTTGTCAAAAGGATAATCATAATCGCCATCAAAGCCCAGTTTTTATCTCCCAACCAAGAAATATTTTGGCTGATGATGTGGCTTGACTTAAGGACAAAGTTTAGAATCCCTGATAGTGGGTCATAAATCCATTTCCAAACAACTGTTACGGCAACACTACCTGTTACAACAGGAAGGAAGAAGACGAAACGGTAGAAAGAACGGGCAATGGCATTTTGATGATATGTCTGAGATGCTACAAAGAGTGAGAATAGAACAACAACTGGTACAGATCCAATAACCAGAATTACGGTATTGATCAAAGACTTCATAAAGACAGGGTCTTTAAACATACGAATGTAGTTGTCCAAGCCCACAAACTCAAATTTAGTCATTGAGTAGTTAAAGAAACTTGTAATGAATCCCATAATCATAGGAGCCAATACAAAGATGACAAAGAAAAATAATACTGGTGCTAGGAAAGCGTAGGAAATCACTGTTTCCCGCATACGAATTTTATTGACTTTCACAGTCGGCACCTCTCTTTCACTAATAGAATATTTTGGATTTTATTGAACTGTTTTAAAATCAAAATGAAATTTTTTAAGATTCGCTTATGTAAGAACTTCATTTTAATTTCGTGACAGTTCCTACCATTTCAAACAAAATCCTCCCTTTTCTTACATAGACTATGCACAGGGAAAAGGGAGGAGTCAATCTGATTTAGTGCTTATTGTTTTGTAGCTTTTTTAATTGTTTCGTTAGCTTTTTCAGTGAAGGCTTTCAAAGCATCCGCTGGTTTTTCGTCACCATTTGATACAGATTGCAACATTGGGAACCAAAGTGTTCTCATTTCAGCAAAACCATTGATAGTGTTGTAGTATGGTGAGTAGTATTTAGTCCAACCACTGATTGTTTCCATACGTTTGTCTTCATAAAGTTTGCCAAATGAAGTACGAACTGGGAAGGCACCTGTACGAACAACGTCTTTTGGACCCCATTCTTTGTCATCCGCGATAAATTGAACGAATTTCTTAGATGCTGCAACTTTCTTGTCGTCTTTGTTGTTGAATACTGCAAATCCGTTTACAAGGTATTCAAGAGCTGGTTTACCTGAATCTGATGGGAATGGTACTTCTACCACTTCTACTTTACTTGCTTCCAAGAGTTTAGCTTGGATACCATTTTGAGATGGTGCCCAAAGGATTGTGTAAGATGTTTGACCGTTGGCAAAGTTTTGGATATCTGCTCCACCGTCAAATTGTGAACCATTGTTCAACAAACCGTCTTTGATCCAGCTAGCTGCTTTTTCAAGACCTTTGACGAATTTAGGATCATCAGTTGTATATTTTGTTACATCTTTATCTGTTACAGAACCGCCGTAAAGGTTTGAGATGAAGGCACGTGTTCCTTGGTCTCCCCCTTGACCAGAACTGAACAATGAACCTGGTGTATATCCTTTATCTTTAAGCGCTTTCAAAACCTTTTCAAAGTCATCAGTTGTCCAACCTTCTTTTACAAGGTTTGCAACTCCAGCTTCTTCCAACATTTTCTTGTTCATAGCCATGTAGAATGGTGCTGAACTGATTGGATACATGTAAGCTTTGTCCCCAGCTTTACTTGCTTGTACGATATTTTCGTTGTTAACATCTTTGACGAATTCGTCTGTGAAGAGGTCGTTCAACTCAGCCAATTTACCATTTTTACCGTATTGGATGATACGTCCTGGTGCGTCAAAAAGTACATCTGGAGCTGTTCCTGCTTCGATAGCTGTTGTGATTTTTTCAGGACCTGACTTGAAGTCAATGGTTTCCAATTTCACTTTTACATCTGGATTTGCTTTTTCAAACGCTTCGATAATTGATTTTTCATATGTTCCAACACCGTCACCAGTTTTTTCTTGAGTGAAGACTGGGAATGCCCACCAAGTGATTTCTGTTTTTCCGCTATCACTACCAGATTTTCCAGCGTCTTTACTTCCACCAGAATTACCACATGCAGCAAGGCCAAGAATCGCAGCACCCGCAAGTACTGTACAAGCTAGTTTTCTAAATTTCATTTGTATTCTCCTAATTGATAAGCGTATCCATATTGGATAATGAGTAAGATTGCATTTGTATACGTTTTCATTCTGTCCGACGCATCCACCACTCTCCTCTGTTTTTAAATTGTGTTATTTAAGACCAGCAACGAAGCGCTCTGTAATCTCTTTTGGTCTAGTAATAGCGCCACCAACAACGATACCTCGCACTCCATATCCCAGGATTTGTTTGGCTTGTTCAGGTGTATGAATTTTTCCTTCTGCAATGACATCCACGCCAGCATCACAGAGTTTTTTGATTAATTCAAAATCGGGACCATCCACTTTTGGACTGTAAGATGTGTATCCTGATAAGGTTGTTCCGACAAAGTCAATTCCTGCTTCAACAGCTGCCAATCCTTCTTCGAAAGTACTTGTATCAGCCATCAAGAGCTGGTTAGGATATTTCTCCTTAACCTGACGAATGAACTCTTGGATCTCCAAACCATCATAGCGTTCACGCTTGGTACAATCTAGAGCAATCACCTCGATGTCAAGCTCTGCCAATTCATCAACTTCTTTCATAGTGGCAGTGATAAAAGGTTCTTGAGGTGGATAATCTCGTTTAATTATCCCAATGATTGGAAGGTTGGTAACCTCCTTGATTTCCTTGATATCGCGAACACTATTTGCTCGGATACCGACTGCTCCACCTTGCTCAGCCGCTTTGACCAGCAAGGGAATGACTCCTCCCGCTTCTGTATAGAGCGGTTCGTGAGGAAGGGCCTGACAAGAAACGATGATTCCATCTTTGATTTGTGCAATCAAGGCTTCTTTAGTAATCTGTGGCATCCTCTTTCCTCCTTTTCTTTGTTCTTATGGGTTCATTATATATTATTTTTAAAGCGCTTTCAATACTTTGTGGTAGAATAGATTTCAGTTTCAAAAGTATTTTATAGAACAGCAGTTTCTGAAAGTAGTTTCAGCACTGTCTTATTTTCAATTCGCTCAGTATCTAAAATGATAAAAAGAGATAGCCATCTTTCAAATGGGCCATCTCTTTTATCATTAACGATGAGCAAAATTCATTTTATTCAAGACCTAGTCTTCTTTTCGTTTCTTCCCAAATGTCAAAACAGATAAGAGACCTGCCACTAATCCTATAGAAATAAGGGTTGTGTTTTCTTTGCTTCCAGTATTTGGAAGCTCATTTTGTTTAGCCGCTGGTGCTTGATAAGTAGCACCTTGTCCAAGAGATAACTTCTTAGCTGGACGTTCGTTTGCAGCTGCTAAGACTGGTTTGGTTTCTCCCTTGTACTCTGGCACTTCATGGATTGCTGCCTCAGCTCCATTGACACCTCCTTTATACTCAGGAAGAGCATTTGAAGCTGCCAAGACAAAGTTAGCACCACCTCTATATTCCGGAACCTCATTTGAAGCTGCTAGAACTGAATTTACGCCCCCTTTGAATTCCGGTTTTTCTACTGTTGGTGCTGGCTCTTCTCCCACTGTTGCTAAGGGACCTGTATATTCAGGAATTTCTGTTACAAGAGCTTCTACTCCATTCACTCCACCTGTAAACTCCGGTTTTTCTACTGTTGGCGCTGGTTCTTCTCCCACTGTTGCCAATGGACCTGTATATTCAGGAGCTTCTTCAGTTACTGCAGCCTCAACGCCATT
>NZ_CAMHZR010000008.1:0-58443 GCF_946190325.1 Streptococcus mitis
CGCTTAAGCAATTGGAACAAGCCATTGTAGACTATATTGATTACTACAACAACAAACGAATTAAGGTAAAACTAAAAAGACTCAGTCCTGTGCAATACAGAACTAAATCCTTCGGATAAATTAATTGTCTAACTTTTTGGGGTCAGTACATGCTTTTTATCATCGTTTTCAAATATCAAAAAAAGTTCTTAAAAATCTATTAACATTTGTATATGGATTTATATCAAAGTTATTTACAATGGAAGCCATATGATCACTATTTAACAGAGCTTGTGCGTATGACCTAGAAATAACAGTTATTGTTTTTTTATCTGTTTTTATATATTCTTTAGATAAATGATGTTCTAATTGATCAATTAATTGTTTAGCATCTAAAGCTCTAGTCACTCTTTCATAATGTAACAATAGCCATAATTCAAAACATTTATTACAAAAAACGAGTTCATAATTGTTTTCTTCACAAAGACTTTTTAAGGTAGTAAGTTCTTCAGATGAAGTATTATCTTTATCGATAACTAATACAATTTTGACAGGAGATGTTTCAAAGTTATGCCTTGTATAACACCTTTTTACATAATAAAACAAATCCAATCCCTGCTTATTTACTTGCTTAGCAGAATAGCTTATTCCACCTTTAATACCAACAATAGATCTTAGAGCATCAAAATAAATTTTTTCTGTTTCCCCTTCTGTATAAAGTTTTATTTGAGGTGGATTTTTCCTCTCCTGACTTCTTCTTCTACCCATAGTATTAATCCCCTTTAATAATTTCCTTTAATTTCCCAACAAGAATTTCAGGGACAGCACCAAATAAACCTTTATTGTATCTTTTTACATAAGAATAATCTTGTCTATTTACTTCGGATTTAAAATCGTAAACAGAATATAGTTCTGTTGCTCCATCAGCACTTCTGTCTGTGAAATAAATCTGTTCTTTTTTGAAGCCAGCATCCATTAGCTCTAATTCATGACTCGTTAAAATTACTTGGTTCGAATTTTCATCTGAGTTAAATACATCAACAAGTGCTTTTGATAAACCTAGATGAAATGAATCGTCAAATTCATCTATAAAAATAGTACTATTGTTTAAAGTTAATAATATAGTTGATAACGCAATCATTTTTTTAGTACCATCAGACTCTTGACTAACTGATAAATCGAAAGTTTCTCCATCATGATCTCTATGTTTAATCTTTGTTTGAAACTCTGTGAAGTCATCTGTAGATTTAAATAGCTGTTTTATCTCATCTGGAATTGTAACATTAGATTGAAGAACTTCGAAATCTACAATATTGAAATCGGCAGCTTGTAAAAAATTAATTAATTTTTTCTTCCTTTTTTTATCTTTTTGTAACTTAAAAAGATGATCGAAAACAGGCGGGACCTCTCGAGAGATAAAAATTAAATTATTTCTAAACCAACGAAACACATTTAAGCAGTGATGATCATTAAATGCCTTTCCAGTGATTAAAAATAAGCTATCCATTCGTGTTTTGTTCTGTAGCAGTACCAATTCTCTCGGTATAACCTCATAATTTCCTTTAATACGATGGAAATATGTCACAAACTCATTTCCCTCTTCTATTTCTAGATGCTCCTCAATTATTTCATCAGAGCAATAGGAAACTGAATATTTATATATAGTTTCTTCTATTAAGATTGTTATCTCGAAATTAATACTATCAGGATTATTAGCGTAAGTTGGAAATGGATTTTTTAGTTTATCATCTTTTAAAACTAAATTTTGAAACGTTCTGAGAGATTTCATTAAATTACTTTTCCCTGAAGCATTTGGCCCAAAAATAATAGCACTTTTTAAAATTCTATGACCATTAAAAGATGCAAACTCATTATTTTTGCGAGTTTTCTTAACGGCTTCCATTGAGAAATATGCTTCATCTTTGTATGAGTAGCAATTATTAAATACAAACTCCAATAGCATAACTGACCTCCTTGAAAACGAAAATTCGTATTCTATATTATAGATTATAACATTTTTTTTACCTAAGTTCACGAAAATAGCTGTGTAAACGAAAACTATGTCTAAATACTAACATTTTAAAATTATTCTGAAAAGTCATTTTCCCCAATTATCAAGTCAGGTGCCACAAAGTCATACCTCTGATTAAGTGAGTATCTTTAAAGCTGTCTGAGCTAACTCGAACAGCTTTTTTGGCTTACGTCCCATTTTAGGTACTCTCCCTCTTGTTTTCTCAACAATAGTATACCCGTTTTTCTTGTATTGTGCTAGCCAGTTAAGAAGTATCGTACGACTTGGGAGGTCGTATTCAAGAGAAACTCTATCTTTAGTCCAGCCTTCATGTAAGACTTTATGAATCATTTCTTGTTTTAAATCAGGGGAAGAGTAACGATTTTTTCCTTTTTTGACGAACTCTATTCCGTAACGATCAATCAATTTAATCATATACCTAAGATTAGAATTATTTATCCCAAATTTATTTGAAAGCTTCTCTAAGTTATATCCTTGTTTTCTAAGTTCATAGATCTGAACTTTATCATCATAAGTTAATTTCATAATAAAAACACCCCATCAGCTAGATATTTTTTGTCTAACTAATAGGGTGTAAGTCATGAAACGGAATGATCTATTATTTCACTTCTGTAAACACAACGTGTTTGCGAAGTTTTGGTGAGTATTTCTTCAATTGAAGACGGTCTGGAGTGTTACGTTTGTTTTTAGAAGTAAGGTACAAGCGTTCACCAGATTCTTTGTGTTCAAGTGTAATATTTACGCGCATGGTATCTCCCTTCTATTATTCAGCTGATGCAGCTTTAGCGATTTTACGTCCTTTGTAGTATCCTTTAAGTGATACACGGTGAGAACGTGAGTAATCTCCAGTAGTTTCGTCAAAGTTTACAGATGGAGCTGTTACTTTGTAGTGTGTACGACGTTTGTTTTTCTTCGCTTTTGAAGTGCGACGTGCAGGTACTGCCATTTTGATTTCTCCTTTAGGTATTTATATTCGATTCAATCTACTGATTTTCATCAACCATACTAGGATAACACATTTTTTTTGTAAAGTAAAGTTACTTGACAAAAAAAGATGAAAAAATTAGAAGGTCATTAAGTAAATTAATCGAATTTTCTGAAAATTCAAGAATTTTCTTCTGTTCATTGCCTTTGAAATGTGCTATAATAGTAAAAACTGAAATGGGAGGGAACAAATGACTGAATTAGATAAACGTCACCGCAGTAGCATTTATGACAGTATGGTAAAATCACCTAACCGTGCCATGCTTCGTGCGACTGGTATGACAGATAAGGACTTTGAAACACCGATTGTAGGAGTGATTTCGACTTGGGCGGAAAATACACCATGTAATATCCACTTGCATGACTTTGGGAAATTAGCCAAAGAAGGTGTCAAATCGGCAGGTGCTTGGCCTGTGCAGTTTGGGACTATCACTGTAGCGGACGGGATTGCCATGGGAACGCCTGGTATGCGTTTCTCTTTGACATCTCGTGATATCATCGCAGACTCTATCGAGGCGGCAATGGGTGGTCACAACGTAGATGCCTTCGTCGCTATTGGTGGCTGTGACAAGAACATGCCTGGTTCTATGATTGCCATTGCCAATATGGATATTCCAGCTATTTTTGCCTATGGTGGAACCATTGCACCGGGAAATCTTGATGGCAAAGACATTGACTTGGTTTCTGTCTTTGAGGGGATCGGAAAATGGAACCACGGTGATATGACAGCTGAGGACGTGAAACGTCTCGAATGTAATGCCTGCCCTGGCCCTGGTGGCTGTGGTGGTATGTACACTGCTAATACCATGGCGACTGCTATCGAAGTTCTCGGTATGAGTTTGCCAGGATCTTCATCTCACCCAGCTGAATCAGCTGATAAGAAAGAAGATATCGAAGCAGCAGGACGTGCTGTTGTTAAGATGTTGGAACTTGGTCTTAAGCCATCAGATATTTTGACTCGTGAAGCCTTTGAAGATGCTATCACTGTAACTATGGCTCTCGGTGGTTCTACAAACGCCACTCTTCACTTGCTTGCTATTGCCCATGCGGCCAATGTTGACTTGACACTTGAGGACTTCAATACGATCCAAGAGCGTGTGCCTCACTTGGCTGATTTGAAGCCATCTGGTCAGTATGTCTTCCAAGACCTCTACGAAGTTGGTGGTGTCCCTGCGGTTATGAAATATCTCTTGGCAAATGGTTTCCTTCATGGTGACCGCATCACATGTACTGGTAAGACAGTTGCTGAGAACTTAGCTGACTTTGCAGATCTCACACCAGGTCAAAAAGTTATCATGCCACTTGAAAATCCAAAACGTGCGGACGGTCCGCTTATCATCTTGAACGGGAATCTTGCCCCTGATGGCGCGGTTGCCAAGGTGTCAGGTGTTAAAGTGCGTCGTCACGTTGGACCGGCTAAGGTTTTTGACTCAGAAGAAGATGCTATTCAGGCCGTTCTGACAGATGAAATCGTTGATGGCGATGTAGTCGTTGTTCGTTTCGTTGGGCCTAAGGGTGGTCCTGGTATGCCTGAGATGCTATCACTTTCATCAATGATTGTTGGTAAAGGTCAGGGAGATAAGGTTGCCCTCTTGACAGATGGTCGTTTCTCTGGTGGTACTTATGGTCTGGTTGTTGGACATATCGCTCCTGAAGCTCAGGATGGTGGACCAATTGCCTACCTTCGTACAGGCGATATCGTTACGGTTGACCAAGATACCAAAGAAATTTCCATGGCTGTATCTGAAGAAGAACTTGAAAAACGTAAGGCAGAAACAACCTTGCCACCACTTTACAGTCGTGGTGTCCTCGGTAAATATGCCCATATCGTATCATCTGCTTCACGCGGAGCCGTGACAGACTTCTGGAATATGGACAAGTCAGGTAAAAAATAAACTCATACTCTTCGAAAATCTCTTCAAACCACGTCAACGTCGCCTTGCCGTATATATGTTACTGACTTCGTCAGTTCTATTTACAACCTCAAAGCAGTGCTTTGAGCAACCTGCGGCTAGTTTCCTAGTTTGCTCTTTGATTTTCATTGAGTATCAAAAAGCAAGCCAACTTCGGCTTGCTTTTTTTAATCTTCAAAAGTAATTTTCCTGCTTAACGAGGTGGCAATCCAAGGGCAATGCGGCCGTAGCGACTGATTCGTGTAATCTTCCAAGCAGGCGACCAGGTAACTTCAACCTTGACATCTTCGATGCCCTCGATTTGTTTCAAACCTGCAACGATTTCGATAGGCAGGCTTTCGGCACAATCGCAGGCAGTATCGGTGAAGGTCATGACAATCTTACAGATCCCCGTTTCGTCTAGATTAATTTCATAAATCAGCCCTAGATTGTAAACATCCAATTCCACATCTGTATCAAAAACCTTCTCTAGTTTTTCGATAATTTGGTCTTGCAAGGCTAAAGCGCGGTCATTGATTTTGATATCCTCTCTCATTACAGTCCCTCCACGTGATAAATATCCTCTATTTTCTCATAATTCTGACAATTTGGCAAGTTTTTGATGAATTTTCTGAAAAGAGTCTTTTGAGATTTTCTACTCTCACTGTTTTAATCCCTCTATTTATGGTAAAATAAGACTATTAAGTTTAAAGAGGATTCCCTATGAAATTACAAAAACCAAAAGGAACGCAGGATATCTTGCCTGCTGAGTCTGCCAAGTGGCAGTATGTTGAGGGCTTTGCCCGTGAGATTTTCAAGCGCTATAACTATGCGGAAGTGCGCACACCTATTTTTGAGCACTATGAGGTCATCAGCCGCTCTGTCGGAGATACAACCGATATCGTAACCAAGGAAATGTACGATTTCTATGATAAGGGTGACCGTCATATCACACTTCGTCCAGAAGGAACTGCGCCCGTTGTCCGTTCCTATGTGGAAAATAAACTCTTCGCACCAGAAGTGCAAAAGCCAAGTAAGTTCTATTATATGGGACCTATGTTCCGTTATGAGCGTCCACAGGCAGGGCGCTTGCGCCAATTCCACCAGATTGGGGTTGAGTGTTTTGGTTCTAGCAATCCAGCTACCGATGTGGAAACGATTGCGATGGCAGCCCATTTCTTGAAAGAAATCGGTATCCAAGGTGTCAAATTGCACCTCAACACGCTTGGAAATCCTGAGAGCCGTGCGGCCTACCGTCAAGCCTTGATTGACTATTTGACACCGCTCAAGGAGGCCTTGTCTAAGGATAGCCAACGTCGCTTGGAGGAAAATCCTCTCCGTGTCTTGGACTCTAAGGAAAAAGAAGACAAGGTGGCAGTGGAGAATGCGCCGTCTATCTTGGACTTCCTTGATGAAGAAAGCCACGCTCATTTTGATGCTGTCCGTCAGATGTTGGAAAATCTTGGAGTAGACTATATCATCGATACCAATATGGTGCGTGGTCTGGACTACTATAACCACACGATTTTCGAGTTTATCACTGAGATTGAGGGCAATGACCTGACAGTCTGTGCGGGTGGTCGTTACGATGGTTTGGTTTCTTACTTTGGAGGCCCTGAAACTGCTGGCTTTGGTTTTGGACTTGGTGTAGAGCGTCTGCTTCTCATTCTTGAAAAGCAAGGTGTGGCTCTCCCTATCGAAAACGCCCTAGATGTCTATATAGCAGTCTTGGGTGAAGGGGCAAATGTCAAGGCCTTGGAATTGGTACAGGCTCTTCGCCAACAAGGATTCAAAGCAGAGCGTGATTACCTCAATCGTAAACTCAAAGCTCAATTCAAGTCAGCTGATGTCTTTGCGGCTAAGACTCTCATCACCCTAGGAGAGAGTGAAGTCGAAAGCGGACAAGTTACAGTTAAGAATAATCAAACCCGAGAAGAAGTGCAAGTATCACTTGAAGCAATCAGTCAAAACTTCTCAGAAATCTTTGAAAAACTAGGATTTTAATGATAGATAAACTGGTCAGGAACCTAATTCTGACCTTTTTCTTTTGCAAAATGACAAAAATCATAAACTTTTTGACAAATATACTTGTCAAAAAGAAAAAGATGTGTTACAATGTAAGCAAGTTAAGAGAAAAGGAGAAAGGAATGCTTAAAAATCGTCTAAAAGAGCTTCGGGCTCGCGATGGTCTCAATCAAACCGACCTAGCCAAGCTGGCAGGGGTTTCCAGACAGACCGTTAGCCTACTAGAACGGGATGAGTACACCCCGTCCATTATCATTGCCCTGAAAATATCTCAAATTTTCAACGAAACAGTCGAATCGGTATTTCGCTTGGAGGAGGACGAGTGATGAACAAGTATAAAGTGATTTATTATGTAGTGGTCACAGTTCTATTAGTCAGCGTGTTTCTATTGATTGGGATAGACTTAGGCTGGTTTAATCCATATCAAAGTAACCAATTTGTTTGGGCCTACTTTGCTCTTATCCCAGTCGTTGACTGGATTGAAAAGAAAGCAAACAATTTAGCGAGTGAAAAAGGAGAATGAATATGAAAAAGAAACGTGGATTGTTATTATTTTTGATGTCTGTTGTCTCGGGAGCTTTCTTGTACATATTTGTAGATATATCGAAGGCTGGTGCCGAATCCCATGGAATTATGTTAGATGTAAAAGTCTTGCTACCCTGGATATCAGCTATTGGTTTACTATTAGGTTTTGTTGGTATTCTTTTGACGTTCAATTTCTTAAAGAAAAGCAGAAAATTTCACTCCTTGTATCAAGAGGAAATAGATGATGATCTGAATGAAACCTATTATGTGCAAATGTATCGGAATCTCGAGTTTGGAACCATTACTTCTAATATTACAAGTGTAGCGATTTTATTGGCTCTTGTCATCTCAGGTAGTGAAGTAATTGTACTCGATGTAAGTCGTATAACATTTTCCCTTTCCTTTTTGGCATTAGTGCTGTTCTTGCAGAGTCAAAAATATCTTTCTAAAACAATTGCGATTGTTCGTCAGTTTGATTTGGCTCTTTTCTCTACACCAAAGGATATCTTGAACTATATTAATTCTTATGATGAAGGGGAGCGTCAGGCTAATTTGGAACAGAGTTTTCGGATTTTATTCCAATTAAATCAGTATGTCTTACCAGTCTTATATATTTTTCTTTTTTTCATTTCTGTCTTGACAGGAGAGATTCAGTTACTAGCTTTCTTGCTGGTAGGAGTGATCCATATTTATATCGGTGTGATGCAGTTGCCTATGGTGAAACGTTATTTTAAATAAAGGAGTTTCTATGATTCGTGTTGAAAATGTAAGCAAAAGTTTTGGGAGCAAAAAAGCTCTTCATCAGATTTCTTTTGAGATTAAGGAGGGCGAAATCTTTGGTTTTCTTGGACCTTCTGGCTCAGGTAAAACAACCATGATCAATGTCTTAACAGGTCAGTTGGCTGCAGATCAAGGTAACACAATTTTGTTAGGCAAGAATTCTCAAGATTTAACCTCAAATGATTTGGAACAAATTGGTATTGTTAGTGATGGCAGTGGTTTTTATGAAAAGATGAGTCTTTACAAAAATCTTCTCATCTATGCTAAGTTATATGGTCTCAAGTCAGATAGAGTAAATCAGGTGCTCCAACAGGTTGGATTGGCAGATGCTAAAGATATTATCGCAGAAAAATTATCTACAGGAATGAAACAACGAATGTTCTTGGCTCGTGCCCTTCTGAATGCTCCTAAGATTCTCTTTCTAGATGAGCCAACCAGTGGCTTAGACCCTACAACATCCAAGATGATTCATAACCTACTTCAAGAATTAAAGCAGGCGGGGACAACTATCTTTCTGACCACGCACGATATGAATGAAGCAACTCTGCTTTGTGATCGCTTATCTCTTTTGAATAAGGGGAACTTAATAGAGTATGGAAGTCCGCAAGATATTATCCAGAAGTACCATGTGGATAAGAAAGTACGTGTGGTTTATAACGACGGACGAGAACAGATAGTTCCATTTGATGAATTACCACATTTAGACACGACAGATTTGATGGTGGTTCACTCTTGTGAGCCAACTTTAGAAGAAATCTTTATCAGATTGACAGGAGAAAAGTTAGATGTTTAGAAAATTAAATGCCCTACTATGGTTAAGAGTGCAAGTTCTTATCAGCAATTCAACTTTGTTGGCGACTCTATTGATGCCTTTTGGAATAGCTGTTCTATATAATGAATTCTTCAATAAGAATGGAGAATTGAGTATGTTTCTCCTCTCTTCGAGTTTGACGATGGTCTTGAGTATGGGAAGTGGTTATATGGTATCGATTATGATGGCAGAAGATAAGGAAAAGCGCAATCTTAAATCACTCATCCTAAGTGGTGTGACAGCAACAGAATATACTTTCAGTATGCTTGTTCTCCCTATTTTGATAATGTTATTTGCTATGATTGTACTGCCCATCTATCTTAAAGTAGATCTATCAAGTTACTTATTGGCCTATGTTATCTATTTAATCCTAGCAACTATTAGTATTATTTTTCTCAACCTTTTAATCGGTGCAGTGTCAGATACTCAATCTAAAGCGCAAGTCTATAGTATCTTTCCTATGTTAATCGTCTCTTTTTTACCTATAATTGCTCTTCAAAATGATACGCTTCAGAAAGTGTTGGATTACTCTTTTATTGGTCCAATTGTAAATCTTTTAAATAAAAAAGGTGGGGAAATATCTTTTTCTAATATCGGTATGTTACTTGCCTGGGTACTTGTGTTAGGAATAGCAAACCTCTTTGTATTGAAAAACAGCTATAAAGCAAGATAGGAGTTATCAATGAAACTACTTAAAAACCTTGGCTGGTTTCTTCTAGCCATTCTATCCTTTTTATTCATCTATGGCTTCATTCAGGGGCTCGCGACTACGTCGCTTGCCTTAGGCGCTTCACCCTATGCTGTGACCTTGCTCTATGTGGCCTTGGCTGGAGTTTATGTGTACGGCATTTACAAATGGTATCAGAAAGGTCCTGTTCGTATTGAGAAGAGTGGCTTCAACCGATTTATTTGGCTTCCTGCCTTGGTTTGGTTCTTATCTCTGGTTGTCCAGTTTTTCTTGCCAAATGATCCTTCAGTAAATCAGCAAATAGCGACAGACTTGACCTTGTCTCAACCACTTTTCTCATTCTTTGCGGTCGTTATTTTTGCTCCTTTGACGGAAGAACTTATCTTTAGAGGGATGTTGGCACGCTATCTCTTTCCTAAGCAGGACAATAGCAAACAAACTCTGATTTTTCTTCTGGTATCCAGTCTTCTGTTTGCCTTGATTCATTTCCCAGGTGATGTGCAACAATTTTTAGTCTATACTAGTCTTGGTTTTAGCTTGGGCTTGGCTTATATTAGCAGAAAAGGTCTGGCCTACAGTATTTCTCTCCACGCTTTGAATAATTTAGTCAGCTTTTTGATGATTCTCATGCTATAATAGAGTCAGGAGGTCACATGAAACGAGTAATTTTATTAGCAGTGATTCAAGCAGTCGTTCTATTTTTCATCATTGGAGCGCTAGCTTATGCCTTCAAGGGCGATTTCTTCTACAACTATCTAGCAGTTGTTTTTGCCCCTATTGCAGGTGTCTTGCGCTTTGGGACAGCCTACACAACGGAAATTGTCTTGCCTCGAAAGGCAGCCGAAATTGCTGAAAAGCGTAAAGCAGGCAAAAATTCAAAATAAAAGAGTCCGGTGAACTTCATCGGATTTTTGTATTGGCGTTAATTTTTAGAGTCTTCACTTGATTTTTAAAGACTGGCAAACTTTTCTGATGATTTTCATGAAGAGCCTGCGCTTTTATGGTAAAATAGTAACAGAATAAAAGAGGAGAGAAAACATGAAACGTAGTATGTATGCTGGTCGTGTTCGTGAGGAACACATCGGACAAGAAATGACCTTGAAAGGATGGGTTGGCCGTCGTCGTGACCTTGGTGGTTTGATTTTTATCGACCTTCGTGACCGTGAAGGAATCATGCAGTTGGTTATCAACCCTGAAAAAGTCTCTGCAGAGATTATGGAAACAGCTGAAAGCCTTCGTAGCGAATTTGTTATCGAGGTGACTGGACAGGTCGCTGCGCGTGAGCAAGCCAATGATAAGTTGCCAACTGGTGCAGTTGAGTTAAACGTGACAGCTCTGACAGTGCTTAATACAGCTAAGACAACCCCATTTGAGATTAAGGATGGGATTGAGGCCAATGACGATACACGTTTACGTTACCGTTACCTTGACCTTCGTCGTCCAGAAATGTTGGAAAATCTTAAACTTCGTGCTAAGGTGACCCACTCTATCCGCAACTACTTGGATGAGTTGGAGTTTATCGACGTGGAGACACCATTCCTTTCTAAGTCAACTCCTGAAGGGGCGCGTGACTATTTGGTGCCATCTCGTGTTAATAAAGGGCATTTTTACGCTCTTCCTCAAAGTCCACAAATCACGAAACAGCTCTTGATGAATGCTGGTTTTGACCGTTACTACCAAATCGTTAAATGTTTCCGTGACGAGGACTTGCGTGGTGACCGCCAGCCTGAGTTTACCCAGGTCGACTTGGAAACATCTTTCCTTACTGAGCAAGAAATCCAAGATATCACAGAAGGCTTGATTGCGCGTGTCATGAAGGAAACTAAAGGCATCGAAGTGACGCTTCCATTCCCTCGTATGAAATACGATGATGCGATGTCTCTTTACGGTTCTGACAAGCCAGATACCCGTTTTGACATGTTGCTTCAGGATTTGACAGCAGTGGTCAAAGGTGTAGACTTTAAAGTCTTTTCAGAAGCACCTGCTGTAAAAGCAATTGTAGTCAAAGGAGCTGCGGACAACTATTCACGTAAAGACATCGACAAGATGACCGAAGTAGCCAAACAGTATGGTGCCAAAGGTCTTTCTTGGGTCAAGGTGGTTGATGGAGAATTAAACGGACCAGTTGCCAAGTTCTTGACAGGCATCCAAGCAGAATTGACAACAGCGCTTGCTCTTGAAGATAAGGACTTGGTTCTCTTTGTAGCGGATACGCTTGAAGTGGCCAATGCAACACTCGGTGCCCTTCGTGGACGTATTGCCAAAGAGCTTGGCTTGATTGATAACGATAAATTCAACTTCCTTTGGGTGGTTGACTGGCCAATGTTTGAATGGTCTGAAGAAGAAGGTCGCTACATGAGCGCCCACCATCCGTTTACTCTTCCACAGGAAGAGACTACTCATGAATTAGAAGGCGATTTGGCTAAGGTTCGTGCCATTGCTTACGATATCGTCTTGAACGGTTATGAGCTTGGTGGTGGTAGCCTTCGTATCAACCAAAAAGACCTTCAAGAACGCATGTTCAAGGCTCTTGGTTTCTCAGCAGAAGAAGCAAATGACCAGTTTGGCTTCCTTCTTGAAGCCATGGACTATGGTTTCCCACCACACGGTGGCTTGGCTATCGGGCTTGACCGCTTTGTCATGCTTTTAGCAGGAGAAGAAAATATTCGTGAAGTTATTGCCTTCCCTAAGAACAACAAGGCAACTGACCCAATGACACAAGCTCCTTCAACAGTAGCTCTCAAACAACTAGAGGAACTCAGCTTACAAGTAGAAGAAGATGAAACAAGCAAAACGAATTAAGCGGTGGCGCTATTATCTGCGCCGCTTTGCTCATCAGATAAAAATTTTACGTGTCTTACAAAGCATCTCTCGTGAGAAGTATGACGAGAAGATTTCGGCCTCTCTGGTCTATGGTTTTTTATCAGCAGTAGCGGTCAATTTCTTTTTCCAACCAGGGCATGTATATTCGAGTGGTGCGACAGGTCTGGCACAGATTATCTCTGCCTTGAGTAATCACTGGTTTGGTTTTCACATTCCGATTTCGCTGACTTTCTATGCCATTAATTTTCCTTTGATGGTCTTGGCTTGGTATCAGATTGGGCATAAGTTCACAGTCTTTACCTTTATCACGGTATCCATGAGTTCTTTCTTTATCCAGTTCGTCCCTGTGGCGACCTTGACGGAGGATCCGATTATCAATGCCCTTTTTGGGGGTGTTGTCATGGGCTTGGGGATTGGTTTCGCTCTTCGAAACAACATCTCCAGTGGAGGTACAGATATTGTCAGCCTGACCATTCGCAAGAAAACGGGTAAGAATGTCGGTAGTATTTCTTTCTTGGTAAATGGGACCATCATGCTGATAGCCGGTTTGACCTTTGGTTGGAAATACGCTCTCTACTCTATGATTACCATCTTTGTCTCTAGCCGTGTGACAGATGCTGTCTTTACTAAGCAAAAACGCATGCAGGCCATGATTGTGACCAATCATCCAGACAAGGTAATTGAAAAAATACATAAAAAATTGCACCGTGGAGCAACCATGATCCACGATGCAGAAGGAACCTATAATCACGAGAGAAAGGCAGTTTTAATCACTGTCATTACACGTGCAGAGTTTAATGAATTTAAACAGATTATGAAACAGGTGGATCCAGGTGCCTTTGTCTCTGTATCAGAGAATGTTCATATTTTGGGACGATTCGTTGAAACAGAAAATTAGTAACTAAAAAACCAGCGCGAGCTGGTTTTTATTTTTCGATAATTTTGTGGGCAATTAACTGGCGATAACAAATTTGTTTATTGCTTTTAGCATCATTGATGATCTGGAGAATAGTTTCAAAGGAAACACGACCAAGCTCCAAACTATTGATATCGACATAGGCTGCCAAGTTGAGCTTGGGATTGACTGAGTCGAAGCTGAGGACAGGGACATCCAGTTGGTGTTTTGCGATGTAATCACAGACCCCTGCAGCAAGGAGACTATCAATGGTAATAATAGCGTCAATATTTGGATCGTGTTTGAAGAGAAGTCTACTAAAGCGATAACCATTATCTTCAAGAAATTCAGTAGCAAAGTAAGTCAGATTAGTATCGAGAGGAAGTTGGTATTGTTTTAGAGCTAGCTCGTAACCTGTCAGACGGTCTTGTGTTACGAAGAGTCGCTTAGTACCTCCGATAAAGGCAATTCGCTTGCATCCTTTTTTGATGAAATACTCTGTCGCATCAAAACCAGCTTGGACATTGTCATTATCGACAAGTGGAATGAAGGGAGATAGAGATTTACCTAAGATAAGGAAAGGAAATTGCTCGTCTGCTACTAACTTAACCAAAGGGTCCTCTTCTTGGGCATAGAGGAAAATCAAACCATCTACACGTTTGCCGTAAACCATCTGGGAAATAGCTTTGAGTCGCTCTTTGGCGTCTTTACCTGTCGCGATCTGAATGGCGTAGTGGTTTTCAGAGGCGACTTGGGCAATACCACGGAGGACAGATGGGAAGAAAGGATTTTGATAGAAGGCATCTGAGTCGTCAGGAAGCACCAAGCCGATAACTTGGGTATAGCTACTTACCAAACTACGAGCATTGAGGTTGGGGTGGTAATTGAGTTCCTTCATAGCCTTGCGAACGCGTTTTTTCGTTTCGTCGCTAATGGTTGATTTATTTTGAATAACACGGGTTACGGTTGAAGGTGAAACACCAGCAGCCTTGGCCACATCTTTAATCGTAACGGGCATAAAAATCTCCTATTTATGGTAATCTGGATCACGGAAATGCGTTTTATAAAAGATAGTGACCAGATACAGAACAAAAAGAATGTTTTGTACAGTGATGAGGTTTGACATATTTTGGCCAAAGAGTCCCAAAATAAGTGTAATCAGAGTTGGTAATCCTAAACAGTTCAAGATAAAATGGTAGCACTCTTTAAAGGTCCTAAATGAAAAGAGGCGTGATTTCTTAGTGATATAAAGGAGAAGACTCGCTCCTAGAGAGACGATAAAGAAATTCAAACCAAAGAGGAAGCTCGCACCGAGAACTAGAAAGAGACTGATATAGACACGATTCTGCTGGTACCAGTCTTTAGAAATGGCTTGGGTCAAGCTGTCTTTACTTTTGAAACTCTCAGTCTCAATCGCTCGGTAAGAGACACGGGTCAGTTCTTTACTTTCTTTGCTGATGACTAGCTCATTCGTATCGAAATGCAGTTGCAAGTCCTTAGGTAATTCCTTGCTTTGACTTGGACCGATCACAATAGAAGGCTCTTGACTAGCTGTTCCAGTATAAGTTAATTTACCATCAACAATTGTAGCGTGTTCAGAGAGATCCTGGACAACCTTATCTGTCAATGGTTCATAGACATTATCGATAAAGGTTTCTAGCGGATAAGTCTCCTGTGAGCTGTTTTGGATGGCAATAGGTACCATAGATAAGCTGATAAGGAAGATACTGGTAAAGAGAAGCTGAAACCAGTTGAGTCCGAAACGTTTGGACAGGGGCTTACGAAATCCCCAAATACTTGAAAAATATGAAAATGGATATGGAAGCATTTGTATCTTTCTAAAAGGTGTTTTCTATATGAGTATTATTATATAGAGAAATGTACTTTATTTCAAGTCTAGGAGACAAATTGCTTGCTACAAGGATATTTTTACAGTAACAAGTTTTAAAATGAAAAAGGGTGGCGGGGATATATTATCCCTTGTCGCCACCACTTGTAAGTCCTGAAACAAAGTTCTTTTGTAGGAAGAAGAAGAGAATACAGATTGGAAGGGCGATGAGGATAGCGCCTGCTGAGAAGTAGGCAATCTTCAAGTTCTTCGCATTGCTAACGAAGGTTTGGAGACCTACGGCAACAGTAAAGTATTCTTTCTCACGAAGCAAGAAACTAGAGAGGATGTAGTCCCCGAAAGGTCCCATGAAGGCCCAGAGAGCTTGTACGGCAACCATTGGGCGAACCAGTGGAAGAACAATTTGCCAGAAGCGGCGGAAGTGTCCTGCACCGTCTAGTTTTGCAGATTCATCTAAAGACATTGGCACTGTATCGAAGTAACCTTTCATGAGCCAAGCATTCATCGGGATACCACCACCAACGTAGAGGAAGATGAGGAACCAGCTGTGGTTAAGGGCGTTCAACATAAGTGCCATAACGAAGAAGGCTGTCAAAGCGGCCATGGTTGGCACCATTTGGATAATCAAGAAGAAGACCAAACTTTGTTTACGAGCCAAGAAGTTGTAACGGCTGTAAGCATAACCAGCAAGTACGATAATACTTGTTTGAACAGCCATAGTAATTAAGGCGATAATCAAAGTGTTGAGATACCAAGTACCGTATAGGGTTTCAGTAAAGAGTCCTTTAAAGTTATCAAAATTGAAGTCGATGTTAGTATCGAGTTTAAAGGCCGCGACGTTACCTGCTTTAAAGGCTGACATGATGGTAATCAACAGTGGATAGATAATCACGATCGATAGGCCAATCAAGTAGAGGTAAGTAAGGGTTTGAGTCAGTCTACGTTTGAGTTTAATTGAGTTATTCATCTTAGACGTCCTCCATATCAAATGCGTGTAGTTTCTTGAATGCGATCATAGAGATTGAGATGACAATGATAGAGATAATCAAGGTAACAGCTGCCGCCATTGAGTATTGAGGAGATGTACCTGTTGTCAAACGGTAGATCCATGAGATCAAGATATCGGTTGAACCAGCTCCACCTCCGACACTACCAGGTCCTCCACCATTGAAGAGGTACATGATAGAGAAGTTGTTAAAGTTGAAGGTGTATTGACTAATCAAAGTAGGTGCCGCAACAGCCAAGATCATTGGGAAAGTGATGTTGCGGAATTTTTGCCAAGCATTGGCACCGTCAATATAAGCTGCTTCGTAAAGGTCGTTAGGAATAGATTGCAAGATACCCAAGGTCAAAACGTAGATGTATGGGAATCCAAGCCAACCCTGCATCATAATCAAGGCAATCTTAGTCCAAGTTGGGTCTGTTTTCCAAGGAATAAGAGTACCATCAAGGAAAGGAAGGAATTTAGCTAAGATTGGCAATACTTGAGTGTTGATGGCTCCGACACTATCGTTAAACATATTTGAGAATGTCAAGATAGTGATGAAGGCTGGAACAGCCCAAGGAAGAAGGAAAATAACACCAAAGATACGTTTTCCTTTGATAAATGGTTGGTTAGCAATGATAGCTGTGAAGATACCGATGACGATCTGTAAAGTTGAGGCAGCCAAAGCCCAGATGATAGTCCAAGAAAGAACGGCACCAAAGGCAGAACGGAAGGTACTCAAACTCCAGATGTTCGTAAAGTTGGTCAAACCAACCCAGTCCAACAATTTGTTTGGTGGCAAGTGCTGGAAGTCATAGTTGGTAAAGGCGATCATCAAGGTTACGATAACCGGGAATATAATCGCAAAAGTCATGGCAACATAAGATGGAATGATCAAGAGGTAAGGGAAACCATTTTCATAGATTCCTTTGATCATTTCTTTAAAGGTAAGTGCTACTGGTATGCCATTGTTAATGTGTTTGGCAGTTGTATGTGCATCTTTGATATTTGCGAAATAAAAGAGTACATAAACAACTACAAAGATTAAATGGAAGGCACCACGAATCAGCATAAAGAGGGAATTATCACGACCTGGTTTGTCACCAAGAGTGATGAGATTGCTCAATTCAGGGGCTGCAAGTGCTAGGAAGTAAAGGACAAATACGATGGTTACACCAAGGAATATAAAACCTTTGGATTTTTGTTTATTGTAAATCTGTCCTAACCCAGGAATGATAGACAGCAGAGCTGCTTTACTAGGTTGTTGCTTTTCCATAATAACTCCTTTCATAGGATACTGGTTTCTAATTAAAACCTAAACTATATATGTTTTTGATTGATAAATTCAAAGGGGGATTTGATTTCCACCCCCCTTGAACAAATTTTTTATTCACCAAATTTTTGTTTGATTGTTTCTTTGATCAATGTTACAGCGTCGTTAGCAGCTGTTTTCGCATCTTTCTTACCACTTACAGCATCAAAGAGCATAGTTTTCGCTGGATCCCAAACTGCAGACATTTGAGAGATATTTGGCATTGGTTGAGCGTTCTTGAACTGTTTGATAACAGCTGTTGTCAACTCATCATTTTTACCTTCAGCATATGTACGAGCTTCAGTGTTAGCTGGGATTTCGTTAGTTGTATCGTAGAAGGCTTTTTGTTCTTCAGTTGAAACAAGGAAGTCTACAAATTTTTGAGCGCCTTCAAGGTTCTTAGTGCTTGATGGGATAATCCAAGCTTTACCACCACCGAATGCAGCATATTCTTTTCCATTTGGAAGAGTTGGGATAGTTGCAACACCGTAGTTTACTTTAGCATCTTTAAAGGCTTGAGCTTTCCAAGGTCCGTCGATGATAGCAGCTGTTTTACCTTCTTGGAATTGAGTTTGGATTAAGTTGCCAGCACCTTCAGTATCTTGCATACCTTTAGGCCATTTTTCATACCAAGATTTAGCGTAGTTGATACCTGCGATAGAACCGTCGTTTGCAAGACCGATATCTTTAGCGTCTTTACCGTTTTGTCCGAATACGTAAGCACCGTTACCAGCAAGAAGTCCATATGCATAGTAGAAGTTTGTCCAGTCAGCTAGGAAAGCAGAAGTTTTTCCATCTTCTCCAGCGAAGGCATATTTGCTATCTTTAGCAAGGTTTTCTAAGTCAGCAAAAGTTTTTGGAGCTTCTTTTACCAAGTCTTTGTTGTAGTACATAACAAGTGACTCGATAACAGCAGGAGCACCGTAAACTTTACCATCAGCAGCTGTCACAAGAGATTTAGTTTTATCATCTGTTTTAGCACCGTCGCTCAATTTCACTTCTGAGAGTTGTCCGTCAGTACCAAGGCTACCTACACGGTCGTATGGAGCCATCATAACGTCAGCAGCTTGACCTGATTGGTTGTCAAGAGAAAGTTTGTCAAGCCCACCCATTTGGTCTCCTGTTTTGATGGTAACTTTTACGCCAGCTTCTTTTTCGTAAGCTTTTGCAGCTGATTCAGCAAAGGCTTTATATTGGTCTTCAACGTAGAAAGTGAGTTCTTTGGCTTCGGATGAACCAGAATCAGCAGGTTTATCCGAAGTTTTGCTTCCGCAAGCTACCAAAAGCAAGCTAGCAAGTGTAACAGTTCCAAGCACAGCAGCGCTCTTCATGAATTTAGATGACATAGTGTATTCCTCCTAAAGAATAACAAATTTTATAATGAGGAAACGCAAACGTTTTCCTTTATGGGATTAGTATAGCACAAATAGAAAGCGGTTGCAAGTGTTTTTTGTAAAAATTTTTAAAAAAATTGTGAAAAAAGTAAACGCTTCATCATCATATAATAGTAGAAAATCCCAAAAATCGGTTTTGTTTTAAATTTAAAAAAAGTTGAGAAAACGATTGCCTAATTTACAAATGGAAAGCAGGGAGGATTCTCACTTTATTTTTGCTTAATGAGATAAGTGAAACCCGTATTCCTATTTTGTTTGTTTCCTGAAAGAATATATATACGAGTAAGAAGAAAAAATTTTAAAAAAATAATCAAAAAAGTTATCTAAAACCGCTTGCATTTATCAAGAAAATAAGCTATACTAGTAATAGCGCAAACGTTTGCGTTCATAAAAATGTAATATCTAACTATAAACACATGAGGTGCTTATTATGAAAAAACGTCAAAGTGGTGTGTTGATGCACATTTCTTCTCTTCCAGGAGCATACGGAATCGGATCATTTGGTAAAAGTGCTTACGACTTCGTTGATTTCTTGGTTCGCACAAAACAACGTTACTGGCAAATCCTTCCACTAGGAACAACTAGTTACGGAGACTCTCCTTACCAATCTTTCTCAGCCTTCGCAGGGAACACTCATTTTATCGATTTAGATATCTTGGTGGAACAAGGCTTGTTGCAAGCAAGTGACCTTGAAGGGGTTGACTTTGGTAGTGATGCGTCTGAAGTTGATTATGCGAAAATCTACTATGCACGTCGTCCTCTTTTAGAAAAAGCGGTAAAACGTTTCTTGGAAGTGGGAGATGTTAAAGATTTTGAGAAATTTGCTCAAGACAACCAATCATGGCTTGAACTCTTTGCAGAGTATATGGCTATCAAAGAGCATTTTGACAATCTTGCTTGGACTGAATGGCCAGATGCAGATGCTCGTGCTCGTAAAGCTTCAGTACTTGAAAGCTACCGTGAGCAATTGGCAGACAAGTTGGTTTACCACCGTGTGACTCAATATTTCTTCTTCCAACAATGGTTGAAATTGAAAGCTTACGCTAACGACAACCACATCGAAATCGTTGGGGACATGCCAATCTACGTAGCGGAAGATTCAAGCGATATGTGGGCAAATCCACATCTCTTCAAGACAGATGTCAACGGTAAGGCTACTTGCATCGCAGGATGCCCGCCAGATGAGTTTTCTGCAACTGGTCAGCTTTGGGGTAACCCAATCTATGACTGGGAAGCAATGGACAAAGACGGTTACAAATGGTGGATTGAACGCTTGCGTGAAAGCTTCAAAATCTACGACATCGTTCGTATCGACCACTTCCGTGGCTTCGAATCTTACTGGGAAATCCCTGCTGGTTCTGATACAGCAGCACCTGGTGAGTGGGTGAAAGGTCCTGGCTACAAGCTTTTTGCAGCTGTTAAGGAAGAACTTGGTGAGTTAAACATCATCGCAGAAGACCTTGGTTTCATGACAGACGAAGTTATCGAATTGCGTGAACGTACTGGCTTCCCAGGAATGAAGATTCTTCAATTTGCCTTCAACCCAGAAGACGAAAGCATCGATAGCCCACACTTGGCACCTGCTAACTCAGTTATGTACACAGGAACACACGATAACAATACGGTCCTTGGTTGGTACCGTAACGAGATCGATGATGCGACTCGTGAATACATGGCTCGCTACACTAACCGTAAAGAATACGAAACAGTGCCACATGCTATGCTTCGTACAGTCTTTTCATCAGTTAGCTTCATGGCAATCGCAACTATGCAAGATTTGCTAGAATTGGATGAGGCAGCTCGTATGAACTTCCCATCTACTCTTGGTGGAAACTGGTCTTGGCGTATGACTGAAGATCAATTGACACCAGTTGTCGAGGAAGGCTTGCTTGACTTGACAACAATCTATCGCCGAATCAATGAAAATTTGGTAGAATTAAAGAAATAATACAATATCAGGAGACACCTTAAACATGTTATCACTACAAGAATTTGTACAAAATCGTTACAATAAAACCATTGCAGAATGTAGCAATGAAGAGCTTTACCTGGCTCTTCTTAACTACAGCAAGCTTGCAAGTAGTCAAAAACCAGTTAACACTGGTAAGAAAAAAGTTTACTACATCTCAGCTGAGTTCTTGATTGGTAAACTTTTGTCAAACAACTTGATCAACCTTGGTCTTTACGACGATGTTAAAAAAGAACTTGCAGCTGCAGGTAAAGACTTGATTGAAGTTGAAGAAGTTGAATTGGAACCATCTCTTGGTAATGGTGGTTTGGGACGTTTGGCTGCCTGCTTTATCGATTCAATTGCTACTCTTGGTTTGAACGGTGACGGTGTTGGTCTTAACTACCACTACGGTCTTTTCCAACAAGTTCTTAAAAACAACCAACAAGAAACAATTCCAAATGCATGGTTGACAGAGCAAAACTGGTTGGTTCGCTCAAGCCGTAGCTACCAAGTGCCATTTGCTCACTTCACATTGACATCAACTCTTTACGATATCGATGTACCTGGTTACAAGACAGAAACTAAGAACCGCTTGCGTTTGTTTGACTTGGATTCAGTTGACTCTTCAATCATTAAAGACGGTATCAACTTTGACAAGACGGACATCGCTCACAACTTGACTCTTTTCCTTTACCCAGATGATAGTGACCGTCAAGGTGAATTGCTCCGTATCTTCCAACAATACTTCATGGTTTCAAACGGTGCGCAATTGATCATCGACGAAGCAATCGAAAAAGGAAGCAACTTGCATGACCTTGCTGACTACGCGGTTGTACAAATCAACGATACTCACCCATCAATGGTTATTCCTGAATTGATCCGTCTTTTGACTGCACGTGGTATTGAACTTGACGAAGCAATCTCAATCGTTCGTAACATGACTGCCTACACTAACCACACAATCCTTGCTGAAGCTCTTGAAAAATGGCCTCTTGAATTCTTGCAAGAAGTGGTTCCTCACTTGGTACCAATCATCGAAGAATTGGACCGTCGTGTGAAAGCAGAAGTGAAAGATCCAGCTGTTCAAATCATCGATGAGAGCGGACGTGTTCACATGGCTCACATGGATATCCACTACGGATACAGCGTTAACGGGGTAGCAGCGCTCCACACTGAAATCTTGAAGAACTCTGAATTGAAAGCCTTCTACGACCTTTACCCAGAAAAATTCAACAACAAAACAAACGGTATCACTTTCCGTCGTTGGCTCATGCATGCTAACCCAAGACTATCTCACTACTTGGATGAGATTATTGGAGAAGGTTGGCACCATGAAGCAGATGAGCTTGAAAAACTCTTGTCTTATGAAGACAAAGCAGCTGTCAAAGAAAAATTGGAAAGCATCAAGGCTCACAACAAACGTAAATTGGCTCGTCACTTGAAAGAACACCAAGGTGTGGAAATCAATACAAACTCTATCTTTGATATCCAAATCAAACGTCTTCACGAGTACAAACGCCAACAAATGAACGCTTTGTACGTGATCCACAAATACCTTGACATCAAAGCTGGTAACATCCCTGCTCGCCCAATCACAATCTTCTTTGGTGGTAAAGCAGCTCCAGCCTACACAATCGCTCAAGACATCATCCACTTGATCCTTTGCATGTCAGAAGTTATTGCTAACGATCCAGCAGTAGCTCCACACTTGCAAGTAGTTATGGTTGAAAACTATAACGTTACTGCAGCAAGCTTCCTTATCCCAGCATGTGATATCTCAGAACAAATCTCACTTGCTTCTAAAGAAGCTTCAGGTACTGGTAACATGAAATTCATGTTGAACGGAGCTTTGACTCTTGGTACTATGGACGGTGCTAACGTGGAAATTGCTGAGTTGGTTGGAGACGAAAATATCTACATCTTTGGTGAAGATTCAGAAACTGTTATCGACCTTTACGAAAAAGCAGCTTACAAATCAAGCGAATTCTACGCTCGTGAAGCTATCAAACCATTGGTTGACTTCATCGTTAGCGATGCAGTTCTTGCAGCTGGAAACAAAGAGCGCTTGGAACGTCTTTACAATGAATTGATCAACAAAGACTGGTTCATGACTCTTCTTGACTTGGAAGACTACATCAAAGTGAAAGAGCAAATGTTGGCTGACTACGAAGACCGTGACGCATGGTTGGATAAAGTTATCGTAAACATTTCTAAAGCAGGATTCTTCTCATCTGACCGTACAATCGCTCAGTATAACGAAGATATCTGGCACTTGAACTAATACTCTTCGAAAATCAAATTCAAACCACGTCAGCGTTGCCTTGCCGTACTCAAGTACAGCCTGCGGCTAGCTTCCTAGTTTGCTCTTTGATTTTCATTGAGTATAAGATACAAGATTTATACTAATACACTTTCCTATGAAGCGAATTTCGATTGAAATTCGCTTTTTTGAATGCCGTGGATTTTGGTTAATTCTGTCTAAAAATAGAGAAATTCTAGATGCAGTGAAGGCTTAGAAATGCTGGTTTTCACTGTCTTCAGCCTTATATTTCTTTGTAGTTGATTACCTCATATTTCTTGTATTCGCTTACACAAAGTATTATAATATAATTGTAGGAAAGAAGGTGTTTTTATGTGGAAAAAATATTTTTCAAAATATAAATGGACTGATTTATTTTGGATTTTATTTATCATTTTGACCTGCCTCTATATAGGTAACCATGATTTGTTTCCTCTCAATCATCAAGAAATCTCTTTTCGTGGTAGCCTTTGGGGTTTGGTACTTGCCCTATATCACTTGCTATTTATTGATAAGTTTGTTATCTCGAATCGAAAATAAAGTTTAGGACTTAGTAATGTTAAATTTCTTAACTTTTCGGATAGATAATTTTAAAATTGAAATTTAAAACCGCAGATCTTCTTGAAATGCGGTTTTTGTATATGCCAATTACAGTGCTTTCCCAACCAGAATCTCTGCTTCGATGGTAATGTTTGTCAAGTCGCTCCAGTCAATCTTGCTCTGGTCAACGTGAAAGAGAAGGGGTGTCATGCTGAGTAGGGCTTGGAGCTGCTCTGCTGTGATAGGTTTGCTCAGAGAGGCAGTTTGGCTAGATAGGATGGTAAAATGTTCTTGGAAATGATTTTTGATATCTTGATTAGAATAGTCTTTGTTTGTTAGCTGGTCTTGTATCTTCTGACGAATTTCCTTGAGGTGATTTTCAGTTGGGATAACCTTTATCAAGATGCCGTTTTGGGATAGAACGCGACGAAATTCTCCATAGTTGGCAGGTGAGAAGATATCAAGCAGGATATCCATGCTGGAGTCTTTTATAGGAAGACGAGCTAAGTCACCAACAAACCAATTGACTGCCCAGTTGGGTTCGCTCTTGGCAGCGATTTGGACTGAATCTTTGGAGATGTCAAAGGCATAGAAGGTTTTGTCAGGATGCCTTTCTTGAAGCTTGCGAGAATAGAAACCTTCACCACAACCAATATCTAAAATTGTGTTGGCATTTTTTGAGTTTGAAAGTAAATCAGAGACGACCTCTAGAATAGCCTGATAAAAGCCGGCTTCTAGGATTTGTTGACGGTTTTGAAAATTTTCCTTGTCGTAGTTAGCAGATTGCTTGATTTGAGGGGCTAGATTGACATAGCCGAATTTCGCCAAGTCAAAAGAATGACGGTTGTAGCACTTGAAACTAGTCTCTAGCAGAGTCAGATTTTTTTGACAGATAGGACAGGCAAAGGCAGTCGCAGAAGCAAAACGCTGAATTTTGGGTTTGAGATTTGTATTCATAGTTTAAGTGTATCAAAAGAGGCAAATGAAAGCAACTTTAGGAATAAGTAGATGGGAGATTCAGTAGAAATAAAACTAATACTCTTCGAAAATCAAATTCAAACCACGTCAACGTCGCCTTGCCGTACTCAAGTACAGCCTGCGGCTAGTTTCCTAGTTTGCTCTTTGATTTTCATTGAGTATAATTCTCCAATTTATGAAATGACATTGCTTTTATATCTAAATTGCTATATAATAATGATAAGGAGGAAATAAGTATGTTAAAAGAAGTATTAACCGTCGCAAAAGTTGCGAAAAAATCATCACTCTTTTTGGGTGGTGTCGCATTTGGTACCCTTGGTTTGAAAATCTTGGCAAGTAAGGAAGCTAAAAAAGGTTATTCTAAAGCTTTGGCTAAGGCTTATAAGTTAAAAGACGAGCTAGATGCATCTGTTTCTGTTGTGAAGCAACATGGAGACGATGTCTTGCAAGATGCCAAATATTTGTACGAGCAAGAGAAAAAAGAAGAGCAATTAGATAGCCTTATAGGGGAATAATATGTCTTTTAAAGTGCTACATAGAGGATACCAACATATCCGACTATCATCTTCTTTTTCACTCACCTTGGATATTCAAGACTATCTTCGTTCCTTGGCGAGAGATGAAAAGGGGATTGAGTCTATCCAGTTTTACATGGATCAACAGCACTTTACTCTACGTATAAAAGAAGGCTTTTCTGTATTAGATAATGCAGAAGCCTTTTTAAAAAGAATTGATAAAGGGAAAGTTTCTGAGTTGATGACTCTTCCTGTTCGTAGAGAAGAGAGTGCCTATTCTATCGTTTCAGGTGCAGCGATTAAGCGTGTGCTTTTTCGTAGTCTTGTGCCGTCTCCTATTCGCTATATATGGACTTGTTATCAGGCTTTTGGATATGTTAAAGAAGCCTATCAAACACTAGTGCGTAAGGAACTAACGATGGAGGTCTTGGACTGTTCGGCTATTTTATTGTCTTTGTTTATGAACCAATCCAAGACTGCCAGCAACATCATGTTTATGCTTGATTTGGGGAATCATTTAGATCAGTGGTCCTTGAAAAAAACGGCAACAGATTTAGAACAGAGTCTTCTTGCAAAAGAGAGCGATGTATTCTTGGTACAGGGCGATACGGTCGTTAGTATCAAGAGTTCCGATGTTCAAATAGGAGATGTCTTGGTCCTATCTCAAGGAAATGAAATTCTGTTTGATGGACAAGTAGTTTCAGGTTTAGGTATGGTCAACGAAAGTTCCTTGACGGGAGAGAGTTTTCCAGTTGAAAAAAGAGAGTCTGATTTGGTTTGTGCAAACACAGTCTTGGAGACTGGGGAGCTACGCATTCGTGTAACCGATAATCAGATGAACAGCCGTATTTTACAGCTGATTGAGTTGATGAAAAAATCTGAAGAAAACAAGAAAACGAAACAACGTTATTTCATCAAGATGGCGGACAAGGTCGTCAAATATAATTTCTTGGGGGCTGGTCTGACTTATCTATTAACAGGTTCTTTTTCTAAGGCTATTTCTTTCCTATTGGTCGATTTCTCCTGCGCTTTGAAAATCTCTACTCCTGTAGCTTATTTAACAGCTATCAAGGAGGGGTTGAATCGTGAAATGGTGATTAAGGATGGGGATGTTCTGGAGAAATATCTGGAAGTTGATACTTTCTTGTTTGATAAGACGGGAACAATCACAACTAGTTATCCTATAGTTGAAAAGGTGTTACCTTTTGGGGACTATAGTGAAGAAGATATTCTCAGAATCAGTGCCTGTCTTGAGGAACACATTTATCATCCTATTGCTAATGCCATCGTCAAGCAAGCTGAGATAGAGGGAATTGAACATGAGGAAATGCATGGGAAACTCCAATATATCGCAAGCAAGGGGATTAAATCTCATATAGATGGGCAACCAGTTCTTATTGGGAATTATGTTTTGATGCAGGATGAGCAAATTCATATCAGTTCAGAACAAAATGCTTTAATTGAAGAGTACAAGAGTCACTACAATCTCTTATTCTTGGCTTATCAGAATGAATTGATTGGAATGTTCTGCATTCATACTCCTTTGAGAAAAGAAGCAAAAGCAGCCTTGGAGAAACTTAAGGCGCAAGGGAAAAAATTGATTCTGGCAACAGGGGACACCTTGGTTAGAACAGAGGAATTAGTCAAAGATTTGCCCTTTGATCAGGTCTATACAGACTTGAAACCTGATGGAAAATTTGAGTTAGTAGAGGAACTGCAGAAAGCAGGTCACACTATTTTGATGGTTGGGGATGGGTTGAATGACTCAGCTGCTCTAACCCTATCAGATATCGGTGTGGTGATGAATGAGAGTGCAGATATTTCTAAGCAGATGAGCGATATCTTATTGTTAGATAATCGCTTGGATTTCTTTCAAGAGTTGGATTGGCTATCATCATCTTTGCAAACACTCATCAAGAAGAATATTCAAGATACTGTTGTCGTAAATAGTAGTTTGATTGGCTTTGGCTTGTTTAACTGGCTCAGTCCTTCAAATCTCTCTATCTTACATAATCTAACAACCTTGCGCATTGTACTGCGTAGCCTGTCTATTAAGGGATAGGTGGGGACTATTAACAGCAAAAAGGAGTTACCTTTCTCGAGGTTAACTCCTTTTTTTATAGGTAAATGTTGAACAGTTTAGTAAGTCAATACAAAGTATTTTTTCTTTCCACGACGGATAACAGTTAGTTCGTTCTCTAACTTATCTGCGTCAGTCAAGACATAGTCAAGGTCTTGGATGCGGTCACCGTTTACGTAGATAGCTCCGTTTTGGACGTCTTCACGGGCTTGGCGTTTTGAGTTAACCACACCAGATGAAACGAGCAGTTCCACGATATTGTGGTTTTCGTCTTCTTGTACCTGGTAGTTTGGTACTCCACGAAGTCCTTGTTTGAGCTCTTTAACAGAAAGGTTTTTGATGTTTCCTGCAAAGAGTTGCTCAGTGATGTTAAGAGCTTCTTTGTAGGCTTCTTCTCCGTGAACAAGTGTAACGACTTCACGAGCCAAGACTTTTTGAGCCAAGCGTTCGTGTGGCGCTGCTTCAAATTGTTTACGGATGTCTTCAATCTCATCAAGTGACAAGAAAGTAAAGATTTTCAAGAAGCGAACAGCGTCAGCGTCCATAACGTTCATCCAGAATTGGTACATTTCATATGGGGAAGTCTTTTCAGGATTGAGCCAGACTGCGTTTCCTTCTGATTTACCAAATTTCTTACCAGTTGCATCGGTAATCAGTGGAACAGTGATAACGTGGCCTGTCTTGTCAGCCTTACGACGAAGCAATTCGGTACCAGCTGTCATATTTCCCCACTGGTCAGAACCACCGATTTGAAGCGTTACGTTGTGGTCTTGGTTAAGAACGAAGAAGTCGTAACCTTGCATGATTTGGTAAGCGAACTCAGTGTAAGAAATTCCTGTTTCAATCCGTTTTTTCACAGACTCCTTGCTCATCATGTAGTTGACAGTAAAGTATTTTCCGATATCACGGAGGAAATCAATGAAGCTGATGCTGCCAAACCAGTCGTAGTTGTTGACCATGACAGCCTTGTTTTCCCCATTTTCAAAGTCAAGAAAACGAGAAAGTTGTCCTTGGATAGACTTGACCCAGCCATCTACTGTGTCTTTTGTTTGGAGACTACGTTCAGCATCTTTGAAGGACGGATCTCCGATGAGACCTGTAGCACCGCCAACGAGCGCATAGGGTTTGTGACCTGCTAGCTGCAAGCGACGACTTGTCAAGATTGCGACAAGGTGGCCTAGGTGAAGGCTGTCAGCAGTTGGATCGTAGCCAGTATAATAAGAAACTTGACCTTCTTCTAGGGCTTTACGCAAAGCTTCTTCATCAGTCGTTTGAAAAATCAAACCACGCTCTTTTAGCTCATCAAAAATGTGCATGTGTCTTTTCTCCTTTTTAAAAATATTGTTTCTAACTATTGTATCACAAACTTGGGCAATAGCCTAGTAGAATAGGGAAGAAAGTGGCTATTTTATTGAAAGTTTCCCTTTTATGGTATAATAGATAGAGTGAGGAAATCCATGCAAAATCAATTAAATGTATTAAAACAAAAAATGCTGGAATTTTTCCAGCGAGTAAAATCAAAAATAAATCATATAAAATCAGAGAAAGTCCCAAAAGAGAAGAAGTTGGATGGGACAGGTGGGAAGATCCTGTCTATCCTGGGAGGCATTTTAGTTGCTATTAAGGGAATTTTGAATACTCTCTTTATTCTAGGCTTTATCGGTGGGCTTTTTGGTGCTGGTGTAGCTCTTGGTTATGGAGTTGCTTTGTTTGATAAGGCCAAGGTTCCCCAAGCGGAGGACTTAGTCAAGCAGGTTAAAAATATTTCTTCCATCTCAGAAATTGTTTATGCAGATGGGAGTGTTATTGCTTCTATCGAGAGTGACCTACTGCGAACTTCTGTTTCATCTGAGGAAATATCGGACAATCTCAAAAAGGCTATCGTTGCTACTGAGGATGAACATTTTCTTGAACATAACGGGGTTGTGCCAAAAGCTGTGATTCGGGCGACTTTGGGAACCTTTGCAGGTTTGGGCTCATCTAGCGGGGGCTCGACCTTGACCCAACAGTTAATCAAGCAACAAGTGGTTGGGGATGCTCCGACTTTGGCTCGTAAGGCTACAGAAATTGTTGATGCCCTTGCCTTGGAACGTAGCATGAGTAAGGATGAAATCTTGACGACTTATCTCAATGTTGCTCCCTTTGGTCGAAATCATAAAGGGCAGAATATTGCAGGTGCCCAGCAAGCTGCTGAAGGGATTTTCGGTATCGATGCCAACAAGTTGAGTATTCCCCAAGCTGCCTTCCTAGCAGGTTTGCCACAGAGTCCGATTACTTATTCTCCTTATGAAAATACTGGAGAGTTAAAGAGTGATGAAGACTTAGAACTTGGTTTGAAGCGGGCCAAGGATGTTCTCTACAACATGTACCGTACGGGTGCTCTGACTCAGGAAGAATACGACCAGTACAAGGATTATAGTCTTAAACAAGACTTCTTGCCATCAGGTACTGTCAATGGTGTTTCGAGAGATTATCTCTACTTTACAGCTATGGCTGAAGCGACAGACCGTATGTATGATTATTTAGTTCGACAGGATAATGTTTCGAGCCAAGAGTTGAAAAATGAAGCGATTCGAAAGGCTTATCATGAGAGAGCTGAGCAGGAACTAAGTAATGGCGGCTACAAAATCACTACAACGATCAATAAAAAAATCCATGCGGCCATGCAAAATGCAGTTGCTAGCTATGGTCATTTGGTAGATGATTCGACTGGGCAGCCTGAAGTAGGGAATGTTTTGATGGACAATAAAACGGGGGCTGTTCTAGGCTTTGTTGGTGGTCGTAATTACCAGACTAACCAAAACAATCACGCCTTTGACACTAAGCGTTCGCCAGCCTCTACAACCAAGCCTTTGCTGGCCTACGGAATTGCCATTGACCAAGGTTTGATGGGAAGTGCTAGCATATTGTCAAATTATCCTACAAATTTTGCCAATGGTAGTCCGATTGTGCATGGTAGTAGTAAAGGCACAGATATGGTCAATTTGGGTGATGCTTTAAACTATTCATGGAATATTCCAGCCTATTGGACCTATCGGATGCTTCGTGAAAAAGGTGTCGATGTTAAGAGCTATATGGAAAAAATGGGTTACGAAATTCCAGAGTACGGTATCGAAAGTCTACCTATGGGTGGTGGTATTGAAGTTACAGTCGCCCAGCATACTAATGGTTATCAAACAATTGCCAATAACGGTGTTTACCATCAGAAACATGTGATTTCTAAGATTGAATCATCTGATGGCACAGTAATCTATGAATTCCAAGACAAACCAGTTCAAGTGTACTCGAAGGCAACAGCAACGATTATGCAGAGTTTGCTTCGTGAGGTGATTTCATCTCGGATCACTTCAAGTTTCCAAACGGATTTGGCTTCTATCAATTCAAGCTTAGCTCGTGCAGACTGGATTGGTAAGACTGGTACAACCAACGAGGATGAAAATATGTGGCTCATGCTTTCGACACCAAGATTGACTCTAGGTGGTTGGCTAGGCCACGATGACAACCATCCAATGGCTAAGGGGGCTGGGCATTATCGAAATGCCAAATATATGGCCCACTTGGTCAATGCTATCCAACAGGCTGAGCCTGGTGTTTGGGGCAATGAACGCTTTAATCTTGATTCTAGTGTGACTCAATCTCAGGTCCTCAGATCAACAGGGCAGAAACCTGGCAAAGTATCCGTTAATGGAAGAACAGTGGATCTTTCAGGTTCTACTGTAACGAGCTATTGGGCTACCAAGACGGGAGCTCCTACGACAAGCTATCACTTTGCTATTGGAGGAAGTGAAGCAGATTACCAAAATGCTTGGTCAAGTATTATTGGTAGTTTCTCATCTACACCAAGCTCAAGTAATACTTCAAGCAGTACATCAAGTTCATCATCTACACAATCAAATAGCAGAAGATAGAACTATAAAATAGAAACCTCTCTTTTTCAAGTGTAAAATAAAAATCTTAAATAACGGTCTTGAATCTCGTTAAGTGAGAAGCAAGGCCGTTTTTATGCTCTTAAAGACAAAAGCTATTGTCAAAATTGTTGGTAAAATGTAAATTATCAAGTGAGTTTTGCAGCCTAGATAATATTGCAGAGATTATTTGTAATTTTAGTATAGAAATTTACTGAAAGTGCAATTGTTTTGGATGTCCTAGTGTTTCAATGATACAGAAGAATATTCTCCATCTATCAGTAATATCGTCTCTGTTTAATCGTTTTATGTTAATCGAAAGTTCTTCTGCAGCAGTGAAGTTTCTCTTTGTTAAGAATGAAAGCAGACAAGCTTCTGCTTTTTATCTGCATTGCTTTACTGGTAAATAAAAAAGTTAAAAAAATCACAAAAAAACTTGAACAAACAAATGAAAAGGCTTACAATTGTATTAAAAATAGTACAAATAAAAAAACGGAGGATTGCTTTATGAAAGCCTATACTTATGTTAAACCAGGACTTGCTTCTTTTGTTGATGTAGATAAACCAGTTATTCGCAAGTCAACAGACGCTATTGTACGTATCGTAAAAACCACTATTTGTGGAACAGACCTCCATATTATCAAAGGGGATGTTCCCGCTTGTCAAAGTGGTACCATTCTTGGTCACGAAGGGATTGGGATTGTTGAAGAAGTTGGAGAAGGAGTTTCTAACTTCAAAAAAGGCGACAAGGTTTTGATTTCTTGTGTCTGTGCCTGTGGTAAATGCTACTACTGTAAAAAAGGGATTTATGCCCACTGTGAAGACGAAGGAGGCTGGATTTTCGGTCACTTGATTGATGGTATGCAGGCTGAATATCTACGTGTCCCTCATGCAGATAATACTCTTTACCATACTCCAGAAGACTTGTCAGATGAAGCCTTGGTTATGTTATCAGACATTCTACCTACTGGATATGAAATTGGTGTCTTGAAAGGGAAAGTAGAACCTGGTTGTAGTGTAGCCATTATTGGTTCAGGACCTGTTGGATTGGCTGGTCTCTTGACAGCTCAGTTTTACTCACCAGCCAAATTGATTATGGTGGACTTAGACGATAACCGCTTGGAAACTGCTTTATCATTTGGTGCGACTCATAAAGTTAATTCTTCAGACCCTGAAAAAGCCATTAAAGAAATTTATGATTTGACAGATGGCCGTGGTGTAGATGTCGCTATTGAAGCTGTTGGTATTCCTGCAACATTTGATTTCTGTCAAAAGATTATCGGTATAGACGGAACAGTTGCCAACTGTGGTGTGCATGGTAAACCAGTTGAATTCGATTTAGACAAACTTTGGATTCGCAACATCAATGTAACAACTGGTTTGGTATCTACAAATACCACTCCACAATTGTTGAAAGCACTTGAAAGTCATAAGATTGAACCAGAAAAATTGGTAACTCATTATTTCAAACTCAGTGAAATTGAAAAAGCCTATGAAGTCTTCAGTAAGGCAGCAGACCACCATGCCATCAAGGTCATTATCGAAAACGACATTTCTGAAGCTTAGGAAACGAAAAATTTTTATCACGTAAGTAAATAGAAATTCAGTCATCCACCAGATGGCTGGATTTTTTATCAAAAAATTAAGAAATGAGCATATTTCTTTCCTTGTTTAATGGAATTGGTTATAATATACGATACAAAGGAAATGAATGAATATGTATCGTGTTATAGAAATGTATGGAGATTTTGAACCTTGGTGGTTCTTAGAAGGTTGGGAAGAAGATATTGTAGCTAGTAAGAAATTTGACCAGTATTATGATGCTCTCAAATACTATAAAACTTGCTGGTTTAGATTGGAACAAGAATCCCCTCTTTATAAAAGTAGAAGTGATTTGATGACCATTTTTTGGGATCCAGAAGACCAACGCTGGTGTGATGAATGTGACGAGTATTTACAACAATACCATTCTTTGGCTCTTTTGCAGGACGAGCAGGTTATTCCAGATGAAAAACTACGCCCAGGCTATGAAAAACAAACTGGTCAGGAAAGGCATCGTTCTTGCCGTATGAAATTAAATTAGAGAAAAGTAACTTTTTGGAGTTGCTTTTTTTATTTTTCCAACTCTTTGCGAATAGTATAGTTGAGGAGGTAAGTATGGTTCAAGAAATTGCACAAGAAATCATTCGTTCAGCTCGGAAAAAAGGGGCGCAAGACATTTATTTTGTCCCTAAGTTAGATGCCTATGAGCTTCATATGAGGGTAGGAGACGATCGATGCAAGATTGGCTCTTATGATTTTGAAAAGTTTGCTGCTGTCATCAGTCACTTTAAGTTTGTGGCGGGTATGAATGTTGGAGAAAAGCGACGTAGTCAACTTGGTTCCTGTGATTATGAATATGACCAAAAGATGGCATCTCTACGTCTATCTACTGTAGGCGATTATCGAGGACATGAGAGTTTAGTGATTCGCTTGTTGCATGATGAGGAGCAGGATTTGCATTTTTGGTTTCAGGATATTGATGAATTGGGCAAGCAGTACAGGCAACGTGGTCTCTATCTCTTTGCTGGTCCAGTCGGAAGTGGCAAGACAACCCTGATGCATGAATTGGCCAAGTCTCTCTTTAAAGGACAGCAAGTCATGTCCATCGAAGATCCTGTCGAAATCAAGCAGGACGACATGCTCCAGTTGCAGTTGAATGAGGCGATTGGACTAACCTATGAAAATCTCATCAAACTTTCCTTACGTCATCGACCAGACCTCTTGATTATCGGAGAAATTCGGGACAGCGAGACGGCGCGTGCAGTGGTCAGAGCCAGTTTGACAGGGGCGACAGTCTTTTCAACCATCCATGCCAAGAGCATTCGAGGTGTTTATGAGCGCCTGCTGGAGTTGGGTGTGAGTGAGGAAGAGTTGGCAGTCGTTCTACAAGGAGTCTGCTATCAAAGATTAATCGGGGGAGGAGGAATCGTTGACTTTGCAAACAAAGACTATCAAGAACACCAGCCAACTAGCTGGAATGAACAGATTGACCAGCTTCTTAAAAATGGACATATCACAAGTCATCAGGCTGAAACAGAAAAAATTAGCTACAGCTAAGCAAAAAAATATCATTACCTTGTTTAACAACCTCTTTTCCAGCGGTTTTCATCTGGTGGAAACCATCTCCTTTTTAGATAGGAGTGCTTTGTTGGACAAGCAGTGTGTGACCCAGATGCGCACGGGCTTGTCTCAAGGGAAATCATTCTCAGAAATGATGGAAAGTTTGGGATTTTCAAGTGCCATTGTCACGCAGTTATCCCTAGCTGAGGTTCATGGAAATCTTCACCTGAGTTTGGGAAAGATAGAAGAATATCTAGACAATCTGGCTAAGGTCAAGAAAAAGTTAATTGAAGTAGCGACCTATCCCTTGATTTTGCTGGCTTTTCTTCTCTTAATTATGCTAGGGCTACGTAACTACCTGCTACCACAACTGGATAGTAGCAATATTGCCACCCAGATTATCGGCAATCTGCCACAAATCTTTCTAGGGATAGCAGGGCTGGTTTTCTTATCAATATTTCTAGCCAGTCTTTTCTATAAAAAAAGTTCCAAAATGCGTGTTTTTTCTCTCCTGGCACGAATTCCTTTTTTTGGTATCTTTGTTCAAACCTATTTGACAGCCTATTATGCGCGTGAATGGGGAAACATGATTTCTCAGGGGATGGAGTTGAGTCAGATTTTTCAAATAATGCAGGAACAAGGTTCTCAATTATTTAAAGAAATTGGTCAAGACTTGGCAAAATCTTTGCAAAACGGGCGTGAATTTTCACATACTATAGCAAGCTATACTTTCTTTAAGAAGGAACTAAGTCTTATCATTGAGTATGGAGAAGTTAAGTCCAAGTTGGGTAGTGAACTGGAAATCTATGCTGAAAAAACTTGGGAGGCTTTTTTTACCCGGGTGAATCGCAGTATGAATTTAGTACAGCCACTAGTCTTTATCTTTGTGGCTCTTATAATCGTTTTACTTTATGCGGCAATGCTCATGCCTATGTATCAAAATATGGAGGTAAATTTTTAGAATGAAAAAAATGATGACTTACTTGAAAAAAGCTAAGGTAAAAGCTTTTACATTGGTGGAAATGTTGGTGGTCCTTTTGATTATCAGTGTTCTTCTCTTGCTATTTGTGCCTAATTTGACCAAGCAAAAAGAAGCAGTTAACGACAAAGGAAAAGCAGCTGTTGTGAAGGTGGTAGAAAGCCAGGCAGAGCTTTATAGCTTAGATAAAAATGAAGAGGCTAGCCTAAGCAAGTTACAAGCAGATGGGCGAATCACAGAAGAGCAGGCTAAAGCCTATAATGAATACTATACAAAAAATGGAGGAAAAAATCGTACAGTCAATGATTAAGGCTTTTACCATGCTGGAAAGTCTCTTAGTTTTGGGACTTGTGAGTATCCTTGCCTTGGGCTTTTCCGGCTCTGTTCAGTCTACTTTTGCGGCGGTAGAGGAGCAGATTTTCTTTATGGAGTTTGAAGAACTCTATCGGGAAACCCAAAAACGCAGTGTAGCTAGTCAGCAAAAGACAAGTTTGAGTATAGACGGACAGACCATTAGCAATGGCAGACAAAAGTTGACAGTTCCTAAAGGGATTCAGGCACCATCGGGACAAAGTATTACATTTGACCGAGCTGGGGGCAATTCGTCCCTGGCTAAGGTTGAATTTCAGACTAGTAAAGGAGCGATTCGTTATCAATTATATCTAGGAAATGGAAAAATTAAACGCATTCAGGAAACAAAAAATTAGGGCAGTGATTTTACTGGAAGCAGTAGTCGCTCTAGCTATCTTTGCCAGCATTGCGACGCTCCTTTTGGGACAAATTCAGAAAAATAGGCGAGAAGAAGCAAAAATCTTGCAAAAGGAAGAAGTCTTGAGAGTAGCTAAGATGGCTCTGCAGACAGGTCAAAATCAGGTAAACATCAATGGAGTTGAGATTCAGGTGTTTTCTAGTGAAAAAGGATTGGAGGTCTACCATGGTTCAGAACAGTTGTTGGCAATCAAAGAGCCATAAGGTCAAGGCTTTCACCTTGTTGGAATCTCTGATTGCTCTCATTGTCATCAGTGGGAGTTTACTTCTCTTTCAAGCCATGAGTCAGCTACTCATTTCAGAAGTTCGTTATCAGCAACAAAGCGAGCAAAAAGAGTGGCTATTGTTTGTGGACCAGTTGGAGGTAGAATTAGATCGTTCGCAGTTCAAAAAAGTGGAAGGCAATCGTCTCTATATGAAGCAGGATGGCAAGGATATTTCTATAGGTAAGTCTAAATCAGATGATTTTCGGAAAACCGATGCCAGTGGACGAGGTTATCAGCCTATGGTTTATGGCCTCAAATCCGCACAGATTACAGAGGATAATCAACTGGTTCGCTTTCGTTTTCAATTCCAAAAAGGCTTAGAAAGGGAGTTCATCTATCGTGTGGAAAAAGCAAAAAGTTAAGGCGGGTGTTCTCATCTATGCAGTCACTATGGCAGCTATCTTTAGTCTTTTGTTACAATTTTACTTGAACCGACAGATCGCCCACTATCAAGACTATGCTTTGAATAAAGAAAAACTGGTTGCTTTTGCTATGGCCAAGCGAACCAAAGATAAGGTTGATAAGGAAAGTGGGGAACAGACCTTTAATCTGGGTCAGGTGAGCTATCAAAATAAGAAAACAAGCTTGGTGACAAGGGTTCGTACGCCTAAGAGTCAATATGAGTTCATCTTTCCTTCAGTCAAAATAAAAGAAGAGAAAACGGATAAAAAGGAAAAGCTAGTGACTGATTCAAGTGAAAAAGCGGAGAAGAAAAAATCAGAAGAGAAGCTTGAAAAGAAAGAGAATTCCTAGTCAATTCAGCTACTTTGTGCTAAACTAAAAGCATGAAACACGATTTTAACCACAAAGCAGAAACTTTTGATTCGCCCAAAAACATCTTCCTCGCAAATTTGGTTTGTCAGGCAGTCGAGAAACAAATTGATCTTCTATCAGACAAAGAAATTCTGGATTTCGGTGGAGGAACGGGTCTATTAACCTTGCCTCTGGCCAAACAAGCCAAGTCTGTAACATTGGTGGATATTTCGGAGAAAATGCTAGAGCAAGCTCGTTTGAAAGCGGAACAGCAAGACATCAAGAATATCCAGTTTTTGGAGCAAGATTTACTGGAAAAACCCTTGGAGCAAGAGTTTGATCTGATTATTGTCAGTCGAGTTCTTCACCATATGCCTGATTTGGATGAGGCTCTTTCACTGTTTCATCAACATTTGAAGGAAGACGGACAACTCCTACTTGCTGATTTTACCAAGACAGAGGCTAATCATCATGGATTTGATTTAGCTGAACTGGAAAAACAGCTAATTGAGCATGGCTTTTCATCTGTGCATAGTCAGATCCTCTATAGCGCTGAAGACCTGTTTCAAGGAAATTACTCTGAACTCTTTTTAACAGTAGCCCAAAAATCACTCGCCTAGTCAGGGAGTGATTTTTCTATAAGGATGGAAAAAAGAAGGGAAATTTGATAAGATAGGAATATGGATTTTGAAAAAATTGAACAAGCTTATACCTATTTACTAGAGAATGTCCAAGTTATCCAAAGTGATTTGGCGACCAACTTTTATGACGCCCTGGTGGAGCAAAACAGCATCTATTTGGATGGTGAAACTGAGCTAGAGCAGGTCAAAGAGAACAATCAAGCTCTTAAGCGTTTAGCGCTACGCAAAGAAGAATGGCTCAAGACCTACCAGTTTCTCTTGATGAAGGCTGGGCAAACAGACCCCTTGCAGGCCAATCACCAGTTTACACCAGATGCCATTGCTTTACTTTTGGTGTTTATTGTGGAAGAGCTGTTTACAGAGGAGGAGATTACGATCCTCGAAATGGGTTCTGGGATGGGAATTTTGGGCGCTACTTTCTTGACCTCGCTTGATAAAAAGGTAGATTATTTGGGAATGGAAGTGGATGATTTGCTGATTGATTTGGCAGCTAGCATGGCTGATGTAATTGGTTTGCAGGCTGGTTTTGTCCAAGGAGATGCCGTTCGTCCACAAATGCTCAAAGAAAGCGATGTGGTCATCAGCGACTTGCCTGTCGGCTATTATCCTGATGATGCCGTTGCGTCGCGACATCAAGTTGCGTCTAGCCAAGAACATACTTACGCCCATCACTTGCTCATGGAACAAGGACTTAAGTATCTCAAGTCAGACGGATATGCTATTTTTCTAGCTCCGAGTGATTTGTTGACCAGTCCTCAGAGTGATTTGTTGAAAGGCTGGTTGAAAGAGGAAGCGAGTCTGGTTGCCATGATCAGTCTGCCTGAAAATCTTTTTGCCAATGCTAAACAATCCAAGACGATTTTTATCTTACAGAAGAAAAGTGAAACAGCAGTAGATCCTTTTGTTTATCCACTTGCTAGCTTGCAAGATGCAAGTGTTTTAATGAAATTTAAAGAAAATTTTCAAAAATGGACTCAAGGTACTGAAATATAAAATAGATTTTGTTATAATAGATGAAAACGCTTAAAAAGGGGTATCATATTATGACAAAAACAATTGCAATCAATGCGGGAAGTTCAAGTTTGAAATGGCAACTTTATCAAATGCCAGAGGAAAAAGTTCTTGCTAAAGGTTTAATTGAACGGATTGGTTTGAAAGATTCTATTTCAACTGTAAAATTTGATGGCCGTTCTGAACAACAAATTTTGGATATCGAAAATCACACACAAGCCGTTAAAATTTTATTGGATGACTTGATTCGTTTTGATATTATCAAGGCTTATGATGAGATTACTGGTGTTGGACACCGTGTTGTTGCGGGTGGAGAATATTTCAAAGAATCAACAGTCGTTGAGGGAGATGTTTTAGAAAAAGTTGAAGAGTTGAGTTTGTTGGCTCCTCTCCACAATCCAGCCAATGCAGCAGGTGTTCGTGCCTTCAAGGAATTGTTGCCAGACATTACCAGTGTAGTTGTTTTTGATACTTCATTCCACACAAGTATGCCAGAGAAAGCTTATCGCTACCCTCTACCAACAAAATATTACACAGAAAACAAGGTTCGTAAATATGGTGCCCACGGTACAAGTCACCAGTTTGTAGCAGGAGAAGCTGCAAAACTCTTGGGCCGTCCATTAGAAGACTTGAAATTGATTACTTGCCACATCGGTAATGGTGCTTCTATTACAGCAGTTAAGGGCGGTCAATCTGTTGATACTTCAATGGGCTTCACTCCACTTGGTGGTGTGATGATGGGAACTCGTACAGGAGATATTGACCCAGCGATCATTCCTTACTTAATGCAATATACAGAGGACTTTAATACTCCTGAAGACATTAGTCACGTTCTTAATCGTGAATCCGGACTAATGGGGGTTTCAGGTAAATCCAGTGATATGCGTGATGTGATTGCTGCTATGGAAGAAGGGGACCACGATGCCACTTTGGCTTATGAAATGTATGTTGACCGTATCCAAAAACATATCGGTCAATACCTTGCAGTCTTAAATGGAGCAGATGCTATTATCTTCACAGCAGGTATCGGTGAAAATGCTGCAAACGTACGTGAAGATGTTATTTCAGGTATCTCTTGGTTTGGCTGTGATGTTGATCCAGAAAAGAACGTCTTTGGTGTGACAGGAGACATCTCAACAGAGGCAGCGAAGATCCGTGTATTGGTTATTCCAACAGATGAAGAGCTAGTTATTGCCCGTGACGTTGAACGCTTGAAAAAATAAGTAAAACTAGTAAAAATATTCCGTACAAGGAGTTGGGAAAGAGATTTTTCCAACTTCTTTTTATGGTGAAATTGTCCAAAACCTTGCTATGATTGGCTTTTTTGAAAAATATGGTATAATAGTAGTAATTTAATAGATGGAGTTGAGTTTTGAAGAAAAACTTTCGTGTAAAAAGAGAGAAAGATTTTAAGGCGATTTTCAAGGAGGGGACAAGTTTTGCCAATCGCAAGTTTGTTGTCTACCAACTAGAAAATCAGAAAAAACATTTTCGAGTTGGTCTATCAGTTAGCAAAAAACTGGGGAATGCCGTCACTAGAAATCAAATTAAGCGACGGATTCGGCATATTATCCAGAATGCAAAAGGGAGTCTGGTAGAAGATGTCGACTTTGTTGTCATTGCTCGAAAAGGAGTCGAAACCTTGGAATACGCAGAGATGGAGAAAAATCTACTCCACGTATTAAAATTATCAAAGATTTACCAGGAAGGAAATGGGAGTGAAAAAGAAACTACAGTTGACTAGTTTGCTAGGACTGTCTCTATTGATCATGACAGCCTGTGCGACTAATGGAACAACTAGTGATATTACAGCCGATTCGGCTGATTTTTGGAGTAAATTTGTTTACTTCTTTGCGGAAATTATTCGCTTTTTATCGTTTGATATCAGTATCGGAATGGGGATTATTCTCTTTACGGTCTTGATTCATACAGTTCTCTTGCCAGTCTTTCAAGTGCAAATGGTGGCTTCTAGAAAAATGCAAGAAGCTCAGCCACGCATTAAGGCGCTTCGAGAACAATATCCGGGTCGAGATATGGAAAGCAGAACCAAGCTAGAGCAAGAAATGCGTAAAGTCTTTAAAGAAATGGGTGTCAGACAGTCAGATTCTCTTTGGCCGATTTTGATTCAGATGCCGGTTATCTTGGCCTTGTTCCAAGCTCTATCAAGAGTTGACTTTTTAAAGACAGGTCATTTCTTATGGATTAACCTTGGTGGTGTGGATACAACCCTTGTTCTTCCGATTTTAGCAGCTGTATTCACCTTTTTAAGTACTTGGCTGTCCAACAAAGCTTTGTCTGAGCGTAATGGCGCTACGACTGCGATGATGTATGGGATTCCAGTCTTGATTTTTATCTTTGCAGTTTATGCGCCAGGTGGAGTCGCCCTATACTGGACAGTGTCCAATGCTTATCAAGTCTTGCAAACCTATTTCTTGAACAATCCATTCAAGATTATCGCAGAGCGCGAGGCTGTAGCTCAGGCACAGAAAGATTTGGAAAATAGAAAAAGAAAAGCCAAGAAAAAGGCTCAGAAAACGAAATAATAAGGAGGAATCTGGTAATGGTAGTATTTACAGGTTCAACTGTTGAAGAAGCAATCCAGAAAGGATTGAAAGAATTAGATATTCCAAGAATGAAGGCTCATATCAAAGTCATTTCTCGCGAGAAAAATGGATTTTTTGGTTTGTTTGGTAAAAAACCAGCCCAGGTTGACATTGAAGCCATTAGTGAAACAACTGTCATTAAGGCAAATCAACAAGCTGTTAAGGGGGTTCCTAAAGAAATCAATGAACAAAATGAACCAGTTAAAACAGTCAGTGAAGCGACCGTTGATTTGGGGCATGTTGTAGAAGCAATTAAAAAGATTGAAGAAGAAGGCCAAGGGGTTTCTGATGAAGTCAAGGCTGAAATTTTGAAAAATGAAAAACATGCTAGCACCATCTTAGAAGAAACTGGGCATATTGAGATTTTAAATGAATTACAGCTTGAAGAAGCCGGCATCGAAGAAGTAGAAACTCCTATTGTTGAGAGTCGAGCTGAACAAACTGAAAGTCAAGAATTAGAAGATTTGGGCTTAAAGGTGGAACCGAGCTTTGATATTGAACAAGTAGCTACGGAGGTAACGACTTATGTTCAGACGATTATTGATGATATGGATGTCGAAGCGACGATTTCAAATGACTATAACCGTCGTAGCATCAATCTACAAATTGATACCAATGAGCCAGGTCGCATTATCGGCTACCATGGTAAAGTCTTGAAGGCCTTGCAGCTGTTAGCTCAAAATTATCTTTACAACCGCTATTCAAGAACCTTCTACATTACAATCAATGTCAATGATTATGTCGAACACCGTGCAGAAGTCTTGCAGACCTATGCGCAAAAATTGGCGACTCGTGTTTTAGAAGAAGGCCGCAGTCATCAAACGGATCCAATGTCAAATAGCGAACGTAAGATTATCCATCGTATTATTTCACGTATGGATGGCGTGACTAGTTACTCTGAAGGTGACGAGCCAAATCGCTATGTCGTTGTAGATACAGAGTAAGTAAAATCAGGTTTATCCTGATTTTTTGCTAGTTAGAAGAGGTTAAACGGATGTTAAATGAGATAAGAAACTATCTAGACTTTGCTGGTTTGCAGTACCGTAATCCAGATAAAGCGGGAGAAGAGCGAGAGAAAATGCTGGAATTGCGCCACAAAGGTCAAGAGGCCCGAAAGGCTTTTACAGAATTGGCCAAAGCTTTCCAAGCAAGCCATCCAGAATGGCAACTTCAACAGACTAGCCGGTGGATGAACCAAGCGCAGCGCTTGCGACCACACTTCTGGGCTTATCTACAGCGTGAGGGGAAAGTGACAGAACCTATGATGGCCTTACGTTTGTACGGAAGTTCTTCTGATTTTGGAGTCTCACTAGAAGTCAGTTTCATCGAGCGCAAGAAAGATGAGCAAACTTTAGGCAAGCAGGCCAAAGTTTTAGAAATTCCAACCGTTGAAGGGATTTATTATCTAGCCTACTCAGATGGTCAAAGTCAAAGATGGGAGGCGAACGAAGAAAATCGCCAGGCCTTAGTCAAGAAGATGGGCAGTCAAGAAATCCGAAAAGTTTTAGTGAAATCAGATGTTTCTATCATAGAAAATCAATCTTTAGAAGTGATTTTAGAAAAATTAGAAGATGCTTATGAACGCTTACTTCCCTACTATCAGGCGACTAGAGGATAGCAAATAGAATACTTATTTACGTCGAATTGTTTAATTGCTATTCTATGTATTTTTTCATATAATAGTAAAATAGAATGTGTGATTCACTAATCACCTCAAATAGAAAGGAAATTCTATGTCAAATCTATCTGTTAATGCAATCCGTTTCCTAGGTATTGACGCCATTAATAAAGCCAACTCAGGTCACCCAGGTGTGGTTATGGGAGCAGCTCCGATGGCTTACAGCCTCTTTACAAAACAACTTCGTATCAATCCAGCTCAACCAAACTGGATTAACCGTGACCGCTTTATTCTTTCAGCAGGTCATGGTTCAATGCTCCTTTATGCCCTTCTTCATCTTTCTGGTTTTGAAGATGTCAGCATGGATGAGATTAAGAGCTTCCGTCAATGGGGTTCAAAAACACCAGGTCACCCAGAATTTGGCCATACAGCAGGAATTGATGCTACGACAGGTCCTTTAGGTCAAGGGATTTCAACTGCCACTGGTTTTGCCCAAGCAGAACGTTTCTTGGCAGCCAAATATAACCGCGAAGGCTACAATATCTTTGACCACTATACTTACGTTATCTGTGGAGACGGAGACTTGATGGAAGGTGTCTCAAGTGAGGCGGCTTCATACGCAGGCTTGCAAAAACTAGACAAATTGGTTGTTCTTTATGATTCAAATGACATCAACTTGGATGGTGAGACAAAGGATTCCTTTACAGAAAGTGTTCGTGACCGTTACAATGCCTACGGTTGGCATACTGCCTTGGTAGAAGATGGAACAGACTTGGAAGCAATCCATGCTGCTATCGAAACAGCTAAAGCTTCAGGCAAACCATCTTTGATTGAAGTGAAGACGGTTATTGGATACGGTTCTCCAAACAAACAAGGAACTAATGCCGTACATGGGGCTCCTCTTGGAGCAGATGAAACTGCAGCAACTCGTCAGGCTCTTGGTTGGGACTACGAACCATTTGAAATTCCAGAACAAGTTTACGCTGATTTCAAAGAACATGTTGCAGACCGTGGTGCATCAGCTTATGAAGCTTGGACAAAATTAGTTGCAGATTATAAAGAAGCTCACCCAGAACTAGCTGCAGAAGTAGAAGCCATCATCGACGGACGCGATCCAGTTGAAGTGACTCCAGCAGACTTCCCAGCTTTAGAAAATGGCTTCTCTCAAGCAACTCGTAATTCAAGCCAAGATGCCTTGAACGTTGTGGCGGCTAAGTTGCCAACCTTCTTGGGTGGATCAGCTGACTTAGCTCACTCAAACATGACTTATATCAAGACTGACGGACTTCAAGACGACGCCAATCGCTTGAACCGTAACATTCAGTTTGGTGTTCGTGAATTTGCCATGGGAACAATCTTGAACGGGATGGCTCTTCATGGTGGACTTCGTGTATACGGTGGAACTTTCTTCGTCTTCTCTGACTATGTGAAAGCAGCTGTTCGCTTGTCAGCCTTACAAGGACTTCCTGTGACTTATGTCTTTACCCACGATTCAATCGCGGTTGGGGAAGACGGTCCAACGCACGAACCAGTTGAGCATTTAGCAGGTCTTCGTGCCATGCCAAATCTAAATGTTTTCCGTCCAGCAGATGCGCGTGAAACTCAAGCAGCTTGGTACCTTGCAGTGACAAGTGAGAAAACACCAACTGCCCTTGTCTTGACACGTCAAAACTTGACTGTCGAAGAGGGAACAGACTTCGACAAGGTTGCTAAAGGTGCTTATGTTGTATATGAAAATGCAGCAGACTTTGATACAATCTTGATTGCGACAGGTTCAGAGGTCAATCTTGCTGTCTCAGCTGCCAAAGAATTGGCTAGTCAAGGAGCAAAAGTCCGTGTAGTCAGCATGTCATCTACAGATGTCTTTGATAAACAAGATGCAGCATACAAGGAAGAAATTCTTCCGAATGCAGTTCGCCGTCGTGTTGCAGTCGAAATGGGTGCAACTCAAAACTGGTACAAATACGTTGGGCTTGATGGCGTCGTTCTCGGTATTGATACCTTCGGAGCTTCTGCCCCAGCACCAAAAGTATTGGCAGAATATGGCTTTACTGTAGAAAATCTTGTAAAAGTCGTTCGAGACTTGAAATAATCCTAGAAATCAGAGCGCAAGCTCTGGTTTTTTCTTACTAGAAAAGCAAGGTACAATCTTGTAAAAGTAGCTGAAATTTGATATAGTAGTCCTATGTAAAAGACAAAGGAGAAGAAAATGAATCCAAATTATACATTTTTAATCATTCTTGTGGCTATGGTGGGCTTGATGTTCTTTACGCAACGATCTCAAAAGAAACAAGCACAAAAACGTATGGAAAGCTTGAATAAATTACAAAAAGGCTATGAAGTTATTACAATCGGTGGACTTTATGGAACAGTCGATGAAGTAGATACAGAAAAGAAAACAATTGTTCTTGATGTAGATGGGGTTTACTTGACTTTTGAACTAGCTGCTATCAAGACAGTATTACCACTTAAAGAAACAGCTTCACTCGAAGGTGCAATTGAAAAATAAGACGGGATCACGAACTCCCGTTTTTCTATAAAAGAAAGGAAATGGGATGAAAAAACTAGTCTTTGTCTGCCTGGGAAATATTTGTCGCAGCCCTATGGCAGAGTTTGTTATGAAATCAATGACAGATAATTATGAAATCCAAAGTCGAGCGACTTCCTCTTGGGAACATGGCAATCCGATTCATAAGGGAACTCAAGGGATTTTTAAACAGTATGAGATTCCTTATGAAAAATGCAAGACATCGCTTCAGATTAGTAAGGAAGATTTTGAAGCCTTTGATTATATTATCGGTATGGATGCTTCAAATGTTTCTGACTTACGTCAGATGTGTCCAGCAGACTGTAAAGATAAGATTTACTCATTCGCATCTGAAAGTGTTCCAGATCCTTGGTATACAGGAGATTTTGAGGAAACCTATCAGCGTGTTCAAGAGGGTTGTCAAGCTTGGTTAGAACGTTTAGAAAAGGGGAGTGAAGATGGAAAATCTTAAGAATTTTTACGACAAGTATCGTATCTATCTGACTCGTCCACGTTTAGAGATTTTGGCAGTAGTTACGATTGTTTTTTGTGCTGTACTCGTCTTTTTTCTAAATATTCCCGGAAAAGGTGTTCTAAAGCTTGATAATGGAACCATTGTTTACGATGGCAGTCTTGTACGTGGTAAAATGAATGGACAAGGTACCATTACCTTCCAAAATGGAGACCAGTATACTGGTGGTTTCAACAATGGAGCCTTCAACGGAAAAGGTACCTTTCAATCTAAAGAAGGCTGGACCTACGAAGGTGATTTTGTAAATGGTCAGGCTGAAGGAAAAGGGAAACTAACAACAGAACAAGAAGTTGTTTATGAAGGGACTTTTAAACAAGGCGTTTTTCAACAAAAATAAAGCCTCCTTATCAAAGGAGGTATTGTTAGCACCTAAAAGTAAGCGCTTACTAGAAAATCTATCTCTTTCCAAATCCCTCTTCCAAGTAAGTTTGTGAAATAAAAAATATTTGAAATGATTTTCACAAACTCTAAAGAAAAAACGTGATAAGTAAAGAAAATGAGAAAAAATTCACAAACAATAAAAAATTCTTTGTGAAATGTTTATGAAACTGTTTACAAAGTTGAAATAATGCGTTATAATAAACTTGTGAAAAAATTAACAAAGGATATCAATCCTTGAAAGCTATGGAGGAAAATATGGCTGATAAAAAAACTGTGACACCAGAAGAAAAGAAACTCGCTGCTGAAAAGCATGTCGATGGCTTGGTGCAAAAAGCTTTAGTTGCTCTTGAGGAAATGCGTAAACTCGACCAAGAACAGGTCGATTACATCGTAGCTAAAGCGTCAGTGGCAGCTTTGGATGCCCACGGAGAATTGGCTTTACATGCCTTTGAAGAAACAGGACGTGGTGTATTTGAAGATAAAGCAACTAAGAACTTGTTTGCTTGTGAACACGTAGTAAACAATATGCGCCACACTAAAACAGTTGGCGTTATCGAAGAAGACGATGTGACAGGATTGACCCTCATCGCTGAACCGGTCGGTGTTGTCTGTGGTATCACCCCTACAACAAACCCGACATCAACAGCAATCTTTAAGGCATTGATTTCATTGAAGACACGTAATCCAATCGTCTTTGCCTTCCACCCATCAGCTCAAGAATCATCAGCTCACGCAGCTCAAATCGTTCGTGATGCTGCGATTAAAGCAGGTGCTCCTGAAAACTGTGTACAGTGGATTACTGAACCATCTATGGAAGCAACTAGTGCGCTTATGAACCACGAAGGTATTGCAACAATCCTTGCAACAGGTGGTAATGCCATGGTTAAAGCGGCTTACTCATGTGGTAAACCAGCTCTTGGGGTAGGTGCCGGAAACGTTCCAGCTTATGTTGAAAAATCAGCTAACATCCGCCAGGCTGCACACGATATCGTCATGTCTAAATCATTTGACAACGGTATGGTCTGTGCATCTGAACAAGCGGTTATCATTGACAAAGAAATCTACGATGAATTTGTAGCAGAGTTCAAATCTTACCACACTTACTTTGTAAACAAGAAAGAAAAAGCTCTTCTTGAAGAGTTCTGCTTTGGCGTGAAAGCAAACAGCAAAAACTGTGCTGGTGCGAAATTGAACGCTGACATCGTTGGTAAGCCAGCAACTTGGATTGCTGAACAAGCTGGATTTACAGTTCCAGAAGGAACAAACATTCTTGCTGCAGAATGTAAAGAAGTTGGTGAAAATGAGCCATTGACTCGTGAAAAATTGTCACCAGTTATCGCAGTTTTGAAATCTGAAAGCCGTGAAGATGGTATTGCCAAAGCTCGTCAAATGGTTGAATTTAACGGTCTTGGGCACTCAGCAGCCATCCACACAGCTGATGAAGAATTGACTAAAGAATTTGGTAAAGCTGTTAAAGCTATTCGTGTTATCTGTAACTCACCTTCTACTTTCGGTGGTATCGGGGACGTTTACAATGCCTTCTTGCCATCATTGACACTCGGATGTGGTTCTTACGGACGTAACTCAGTTGGGGATAACGTTAGTGCCATTAACCTCTTGAATATCAAAAAAGTCGGAAGACGGAGAAATAACATGCAATGGATGAAACTTCCTTCAAAAACATACTTTGAACGTGATTCAATTCAATACCTTCAAAAATGTCGTGACGTTGAACGTGTCATGATCGTTACTGACCATGCCATGGTAGAGCTTGGTTTCCTTGATCGTATCATCGAACAACTTGACCTTCGTCGCAATAAGGTTGTTTACCAAATCTTTGCTGATGTAGAACCAGATCCAGATATCACTACAGTTGAACGTGGTACTGAAATCATGCGTGCCTTCAAACCAGATACAATCATCGCTCTCGGTGGTGGTTCACCAATGGATGCTGCTAAAGTAATGTGGCTCTTCTACGAGCAACCAGAAGTGGACTTCCGTGACCTTGTACAAAAATTCATGGATATCCGTAAACGCGCCTTCAAGTTCCCATTGCTTGGTAAGAAGACTAAATTCATCGCTATCCCAACTACATCTGGTACAGGATCTGAAGTAACACCATTTGCTGTTATCTCTGATAAAGCAAACAACCGTAAATATCCAATCGCTGACTACTCATTGACACCAACTGTGGCAATCGTAGACCCTGCTTTGGTATTGACAGTTCCTGGATTTGTAGCTGCTGATACTGGTATGGACGTATTGACCCACGCGACTGAAGCTTACGTATCACAAATGGCTAGCGACTATACTGATGGACTTGCACTTCAAGCAATCAAACTTGTATTCGAAAATCTTGAAAGCTCAGTTAAGAATGCAGACTTCCACTCACGTGAGAAAATGCATAACGCTTCAACAATCGCTGGTATGGCCTTTGCCAATGCCTTCCTAGGTATTTCTCACTCAATGGCACATAAGATTGGTGCCCAATTCCACACAATCCACGGTCGTACAAATGCTATCTTGCTTCCATACGTCATCCGCTACAACGGTACACGTCCAGCTAAGACAGCAACATGGCCTAAGTACAACTACTACCGTGCAGATGAAAAATACCAAGATATCGCACGCATGCTTGGACTTCCAGCTTCTACTCCAGAAGAAGGTGTGGAGTCTTACGCAAAAGCTGTCTACGAACTTGGTGAGCGCGTAGGTATCCAAATGAACTTCAAAGCACAAGGTATCGACGAAAAAGAATGGAAAGAACATTCACGTGAATTAGCCTTCCTTGCTTACGAAGACCAATGTTCACCAGCTAACCCACGCCTTCCAATGGTTGACCATATGCAAGAAATCATCGAAGATTCTTACTATGGCTACAAAGAAAGACCAGGACGCCGTAAATAATTGTTTATCAGCCTAGAGGCAGGGAATCCCTGTCTCTTTTTTTGTAATTCTATTTGAAAAATGGTATAATCATCGCATATATTTATTTGAAAATCAAAGCTTTGATAATCATGCGAGGGGCAAATGAACAAGATAAATGAGTTAGGGGATAAAGTGCGACTTTTAAGAGAGGAGAAAGGACTTAGTCGTCCAGTTTTTTGTGGGGATGAGTCTGAATTATCAGTGCGTCAGTTGGTGAGAATCGAAAAAGGAGAATTTCGACCGACTATAAAAACACTAGAATATATTGCAGATAGATTAGAAATTCCATCCTACGTCTTGATGCCAGATTATAAGGAACTGCCTAAACGCTACCAAGAATTAAAGTACTTTCTTTTACATCACCCTGACTATGGAGACAAGGAGTTGCAGGAGCAGAAGGAAGAATATTTCGATGAGATTTTTGAGAATTTTTATGATGATTTGCCACATGATGAGAAAGTGCTAGTGGATTGTCTTCAAGCTATAGATGCAGTGAGAATGTCTAGTAATTCCTTATATGGAAGCAGTGTGATTGAGGATAGTCTTCAAGACTTACTATCCAGAGATGTATATAAAGCCGAGGACTTGTTGAAACTGAGACTGTATTTCAACTGTCAGTTAATGGATGGTTTAAATATGGGTGAGATAAAAGAATCTGAGCATGAAACCATTCTTTGTTTTCATGACAAACTAAGTTCTCAGGTTGATAAGATAGAGTTCGATTGTTTGGACTTGCTTAGAGATTCCTTGTTAGCTTCTTTAGCTTGTATAGAAATTATGGGGCTGTTTCGTTATTTTAAGAGAGCAGTTGAGACCTTAAATAAAATAGGGCAGAAAACACGAGATTTTCAAAAACAACCGATTGTCTTGATGGTAGAATGGAAATATTATATTCAGATGGATTATGATACAGCTAAACAAAAGTATGAAGAAGCAAAAATGATGGCGAGGATGTTTGGCAATGAGAAGTTAATCGTTAGTTTAGATAATGAATGGGCCGAGGATCTAGAAAGATATCGTTAAAGAGTTTATAGGAGTGACATTTCTGTCATTGGGGAAATGTCGCTTTTTTGTTAAAATGAATTTTACTTGATATACATCCAGAAGCAAACTAGGCAATAGAGAGAATATTCTAAGTAATAGGCCCATAGGGTAAATCAGTGCTGATGTAGCTTAAAGGATTTTCTATAAGTGTGATGTATGATGATAACAGTTTCAAACAAGGAGGAAAGAATGTCCATTTTATCAATTAAAAATATTTCAAAGTTTTACGCCTTGGACGGTAAACATCAAGAGCAGGCTTTAAAGAATATTAACCTGCAGATTGCAAAAGGAAAAATTACAGCGATTTACGGGCCGTCAGGCTGTGGCAAAACTAGTTTGCTAAACATTATCAGTGGTCTAGATAGACAATATGAAGGAGTTTTAGAATTTAAAGGGGAATCCCTCCGTGACTTATCAGATATTGAACTAACTCAATTTCGTAAAGATAAGATTGGATTTGTGTTTCAAAACTTTAATCTCATTCCTCATCAATCTGTCTTGGACAATGTCAAGCTACCTCTCTATGTCAAAGATTTATCTGATAGGGAGATGACAATGATTGCAAAGGAGCAATTAAGTAACTTGGGCATGGAACCTTTTGTGGCTAAAAATGTTAAACAGCTTTCTGGTGGGCAAAAGCAACGTGTAGCAATCGCGCGTGCCTTGGTAAATCAGCCTGATATGATTGTAGCAGACGAGCCAACGGGTTCGCTGGATTCTCAATCCCAAGAAATGGTATTGGAGGTATTTAAAAATTTAGCCCAAACAGGGAAAACAGTATTGATTGTAACCCATAATCCAGAGGTTGCCGAATATGCAGATGTGATTATCAAAATGAAGGATGGTGAAGTCGTTGAAGAAGTCACAAAATAAAGGATTATCATTGAAAAATAAATTCAAACTTTCTTTAAATAACTTTATGGAAAGAAAGTGGCGTAACCTATTGATTGCGCTAGCAACCTCAATCGGTTTTGTAGGAGTCTTAATTTCTTTCGGCTTGGGAAATGCTTTGATTTCGATGATTGATGAAAATACGAATGGAGGTCAAATCCCTTCTCAAGTTCAGATTGCTTTAAACACAAAAAATGTTGGACGAGGCTTTTTGAACCAAGATGATAAGAACTATATCACGGATACAGTTGGAAAAGAAGCTATTAAATATTTGGAGAGTCCTTTTGGGATGACCATGTCAAATATTACTATAGATGGGCAAGAAATGGATCTGAGTCAAACGATGCCTTCTTATGCTCAAGTAGTGAGTCTCTATGAGGATACAAGTATCTCTGTTAGTAGTAATGAGACGGACAAAGTGTTGGCTGGATACCTCTATACTGATACAAATGAACAGGGATTAACGATTCCAATCAGCTTACTAAAAAATTGGAATGAACAGACAGGGAAAAATCTGACAGCTGCTGATCTTATTGGCAAACCAGTCTCAGCCAGCATTGTGGAAAATGCTGCCGAAGCTAGCAAAATTGCTCAATTTCAAACGAAGATTGTACGTGTAATCAATGATGAAGATGACATGGAGGACAGCAACAGTTTCATGTCGGCTCATCAAATGGAAACGATTTTGAAAGAAGCTGGATTTACAAAAGCTGTATCTTATTTTATCTTGGAACTCAAAGATCCATCACAGACAAAAGTGGTAACAGAAGAACTACAGAAAAATAAGAAGTATACTGTGCTTTCTCAACAGAAGGTTCTTGATATTGTGATTACCTTTATTCGTGTCATTCAGGGATTATTGATTGTACTTTCATCACAAGCTATTGTGGTAGCAGCAGTCATGATTGGTATTATTATTTACATCAATATTATGCAACGTTCTAAGGAAATAGGTGTCATGAAGGCAGTTGGTTATCAGAATCGTGATGTCAAAGGAATTTTTATTTACGAGGCTATCTGGATTGTAGGAATCGCCTTGCTACTGGCCTTTTTGGTAGCACAAGGGGTGGGAAGTTTGGCGAATGCGATTGTAAGCCACTTTTACCCATCCATCACTAAGGTTTTTGAATTAAATTTGTTATCTGTTTTAGGAACTCTAGTTTTCGCTCTGTTACTTGGTTATGTCTCAGCCTACTTTCCAGCGCGTAAAATTAGTAAAATGGACCCTGTAGAATCGCTACGATATGAATAGTAAGGGAGTTCTTGATTTACAGACTTAAAAAGAAACTAACAGAGAAAAACAATGCCCATACTTGCAATTCAACTCAAATAGTTATATAATAGGTTTGTTGAAAGGTGATTTGTAGTGATTCAAGTTACTCTTTTCACAATAAAAATTTCATGATTTTCATAAGGAGGAAATCACTAATGGTAGTTAAAGTTGGTATTAACGGTTTCGGACGTATCGGTCGTCTTGCTTTCCGTCGTATCCAAAACGTAGAAGGTGTTGAAGTTACACGCATCAACGACCTTACAGATCCAGTTATGCTTGCACACTTGTTGAAATACGACACAACTCAAGGTCGTTTCGACGGTACTGTTGAAGTTAAAGAAGGCGGATTCGAAGTTAACGGTAAATTCGTTAAAGTTTCTGCTGAACGTGATCCAGAGCAAATCGACTGGGCTACTGACGGTGTAGAAATCGTTCTTGAAGCTACTGGTTTCTTTGCTAAGAAAGAAGCAGCTGAAAAACACCTTAAAGGTGGAGCTAAAAAAGTTGTTATCACTGCTCCTGGTGGAAACGACGTTAAAACAGTTGTATTCAACACTAACCACGACGTTCTTGACGGTACTGAAACTGTTATCTCAGGTGCTTCATGTACTACAAACTGCTTGGCTCCTATGGCTAAAGCTCTTCAAGACAACTTTGGTGTTGTTGAAGGATTGATGACTACTATCCACGCTTACACTGGTGACCAAATGATCCTTGACGGACCACACCGTGGTGGTGACCTTCGCCGTGCTCGCGCTGGTGCTGCAAACATCGTTCCTAACTCAACTGGTGCTGCTAAAGCTATCGGTCTTGTAATCCCAGAATTGAACGGTAAACTTGACGGATCTGCACAACGCGTTCCAACTCCAACTGGATCAGTTACTGAATTGGTAGCAGTTCTTGAAAAGAACGTTACTGTTGATGAAGTGAACGCAGCTATGAAAGCAGCTTCAAACGAATCATACGGTTACACAGAAGATCCAATCGTATCTTCAGATATCGTAGGTATGTCTTACGGTTCATTGTTTGACGCAACTCAAACTAAAGTTCTTGACGTTGACGGTAAACAATTGGTTAAAGTTGTATCATGGTACGACAACGAAATGTCATACACTGCACAACTTGTTCGTACTCTTGAATACTTCGCAAAAATCGCTAAATAATTCATGAGTCGATAAAAAGCAAGGCCTCTTGGTCTTGCTTTTCTTATATGGAAAAATGGATGACACAACAATCATCCATTCTTTTTTAATTCTTTTTCAAAAGTATCTGAAAGAGCAGTGAAGCTTAAATTCTCTAAAGTAAGTGGATGGGTAAAGGACAGACGAAAGGCGTGGAGCATAAGCCGACTTGTCTTTGATTTGCTATTATAGAGAGGGTCGCCCAAAATAGGGAAGTTATGATGCGAAAGGTGCACACGAATCTGATGAGTTCGGCCTGTCTTTAGTTTGCAACGAACCAAGGAAGTCTTGTTTGGGAATCGCTTTAATCTGCTGACATGTGTTTCAGCAGATTGCCCATTTTTTGTATCAACCACTCTTTTTCTGCGGTCATGACGATCACGTCCGATTTTGTCTTTGAAGACAAGTTCTTTTCTGCTGATATTTCCATCAACTAGTGCCCAATATTCCCTAGAAATCTCTTTTCTTTCTAGTAAGCGATTGAGAATGGGCAGGATAAAAGGATTTTTGGCAAAGAGAACTAAACCACTGGTTTCCATGTCTAGACGATGAACGACATAGCAGGTTTGGCCAACGTAGGAACTGACATGGTTAAGAAGAGCAATTTCGTTTGGTTGATTACCGTGGGTTTTCATCCCTTCGGATTTGTTTACAATAATCAAGTGTTGGTCTTGATAAACTTCCTGAACTAAGTCTGGGTTACCCCAAGGGATTTCTTTTTCAGGATAATCTTCCTTGTCAAAAGTTAACTGGCAAATATCTCCAGGATTCACCATCTTGTTCCAGCGAACTTCTCGCTGATTAATTAAAATATGTTTCTTGATTCTCAAAAAATGCCGGATTTTTCTAGGGATGAGGAGTTGTTCCTCTAGTAATTGCTTTACCGTCATTTGAGGTAGAGAGTCTGGTAATGTAAATGTGAATTTCATACAGATATTGTAACAAAAAAAGCCCTATTTGGATAGGAAATAGCTAAATTCTTGTCTTCCTATGATGAAGATGATAAAATAAACGCATGAAATTAGATAAATTGTTTGAGAAATTTCTTTCTCTTTTTAAAAAAGAAACAAGTGAATCGGAGGATTCTGATTCTACTAGCTTACGTCGCTCTCGTAGTGATCGAAAAAAATTAGCCCAAGTAGGTCCAATTCGAAAATTCTGGCGTCGCTATCATCTAACAAAGATTGTCCTTATACTAGGTTTGAGTGCAAGTTTGCTAGTTGGAACCTATTTGTTTGCTGTAGCCAAGTCAACCAATGTCAATGATTTGCAAAATGCCTTGAAAACTCGAACTATCATTTTTGACCGTGAAGAAAAAGAGGCTGGTGCCTTGTCTGGTCAAAAAGGAACCTATGTTGAATTGACTGATATCAGTAAAAATTTGCAGAATGCCGTTATTGCGACAGAAGACCGTTCTTTTTATAAAAATGACGGGATTAACTATGGTCGTTTCTTCTTGGCTATTGTAACTGCTGGTCGTTCAGGTGGTGGTTCTACTATTACCCAACAGCTGGCTAAAAATGCCTATCTGTCACAGGATCAAACTGTTGAGAGAAAAGCGAAAGAATTTTTCCTTGCTTTAGAATTAACCAAAAAATATAGTAAGGATCAAATTCTAACCATGTACCTTAACAACGCTTATTTTGGAAATGGTGTGTGGGGTGTAGAAGATGCGAGTAAGAAATACTTTGGAGTTTCTGCATCAGAAGTGAGTTTAGATCAAGCTGCTACTCTGGCAGGGATGCTCAAAGGGCCGGAACTGTATAATCCCTTGAATTCTGTAGAAGATTCTACCAATCGGCGCGATACTGTCTTGCAAAATATGCTTGCAGCGGGTTACATTGATAAAAATCAAGAAACCGAAGCTGCAGAAGTTGATATGACTTCGCAATTACACGATAGGTATGAAGGAAAAATCTCAGATTACCGCTATCCTTCTTACTTTGATGCGGTGGTTAATGAAGCCGTTTCCAAGTATAATCTAACAGAGGAAGAGATTGTCAATAATGGCTACCGCATTTATACAGAGCTGGACCAAAACTATCAAGCAAATATGCAGGTTGTCTATGAAAATACAGCTCTATTTCCTAGGGCAGAGGATGGAACATTTGCTCAATCAGGAAGTGTGGCTCTCGAACCGAAAACAGGTGGAGTTCGTGGAGTTGTCGGTCAGGTTGCTGGCAATGATAAAACTGGATTCCGGAGTTTCAACTATGCAACTCAATCAAAACGTAGCCCTGGTTCTACAATTAAGCCTTTAGTTGTTTATACGCCTGCAGTTGAAGCTGGCTGGGCTTTGAATAAGCGGTTGGATAACCATACCATGCAGTATGACAGCTATAAGGTTGATAACTACGCAGGGATCAAAACGAGTCGAGAAGTTCCTATGTATCAAGCCTTGGCAGAATCGCTTAATCTGCCTGCTGTTGCCACTGTTAATGATTTGGGCGTTGATAAGGCTTTTGAGGCGGGCGAAAAATTCGGACTCAACATGGAAAAGGTCGATCGTGTTCTTGGCGTCGCCTTGGGAAGCGGTGTTGAAACCAACCCTCTTCAAATGGCTCAAGCATATGCTGCCTTTGCAAATGAAGGTTTAATGCCGGAAGCTCATTTTATTAGTAGAATTGAAAATGCTAGTGGTCAGGTCATTGCGAGCCATAAAAATTCACAAAAACGGGTGATTGATAAGTCTGTAGCTGACAAGATGACTAGTATGATGTTGGGGACATTCACCAACGGTACCGGTGTTAGTTCATCGCCTGCAGACTATGTCATGGCAGGAAAAACTGGAACAACTGAAGCTGTTTTCAATCCTGAATACACAAGTGACCAGTGGGTAATTGGTTATACTCCGGATGTAGTGATTAGTCACTGGCTTGGTTTCCCTACCACTGATGAAAGTCACTATCTAGCAGGATCTACTTCAAACGGTGCAGCTCATGTCTTTAGAAACATTGCCAATACCATTTTACCTTATACGCCAGGAAGTACCTTTACAGTTGAAAATGCTTATAAGCAAAATGGAATTGCACCAGCCAATACAAGAAATCAAGTACAGAGTAATGAAGAAAATCAGGCGGATAATAGCCTTTCTGATATTAGAAGTCGTGCACAAAATCTGGTAGATGAGGCTAGCCGTGCTATCTCGGATGCTAAAATTAAGGAAAAGGCTCAAACGATATGGGATTCGGTAGTCAATCTATTTCGTTAAGATGCTTGTCAAAGCCTAGCTTTCTTGTTATAATAGATAAGATGGAGGCGTTATGGCACTAAAAAAAGCAAGCCTAGCTTGTGCGGTTTGTGGTTCGAGAAACTATTCAATCAAGATCAGCGGAAACCCCAAGCCAACACGACTAGAAGTAAATAAATTTTGTAAACATTGTGGTAAGTACACTACACACAGAGAGACGAGATAGGAGAGAGCGATGCGTTTTATTGGAGATATTTTTAGACTTCTTAAAGACACAACATGGCCAACTCGCAAGGAAAGCTGGAGAGATTTTCGTTCTATCATGGAATACACTGCTTTCTTTGTTGTGATTATTTATATTTTTGACAAGTTGATTGTTTCAGGTTTGATTCGATTTATTAACATTTTTTAGAAGATTTGTGGAGTTATTTACGCCAAAAATCTTCTATTATGAAAGGAAGTATCATGGATAGTTTTGATAAAGGATGGTTTGTTTTACAAACCTATTCTGGTTATGAAAATAAGGTAAAAGAAAATCTATTACAACGTGCACAAACCTACAATATGTTGGATAATATATTACGTGTTGAAATTCCAACACAAACAGTGCAAGTTGAAAAAAATGGAAAGAGAAAAGAAGTAGAAGAAAATCGCTTTCCAGGTTATGTTCTTGTGGAAATGGTGATGACAGATGAAGCTTGGTTTGTTGTTCGAAATACACCAAACGTTACAGGATTCGTCGGATCTCACGGAAATAGATCAAAACCAACTCCATTATTGGAACAAGAAATCCGTGATATCTTGGTTTCTATGGGACAAACTGTACAAGAGTTTGATATCGATGTTGAAGTTGGTCAAACTGTACGTATCATTGATGGTGCTTTTGCAGACTATACTGGTAAAATTACAGAGATTGATAACAATAAAGTGAAGATGATTATCTCTATGTTTGGTAATGACACAGTTGCAGAAGTAAACCTAAACCAAATTGCAGAATTATAACCCAAAGAGAGGCTTGTCCTCTCTTTTTTGTGCAGTTGAGGCAGTGTAGAGAACAGAACGGGGGAAATAACCAAATTAGCTTCTTTATTTGTTAGACTGTATCTAGAAAGGGGAACAATATGATTGAAGAATTGTATGAAGAAGTCCGAGGCATTGTATATAAGAGTAGAAAAGAATATTACTTGCATTTATGGGAGCTATCGGATTGGGATCAAGAGGGTATGATTTGCTTACATGAATTGATCAGTAGAGAAGAAGGACTAGTAGAAGATATACCACGCTTACGTAGATACTTCAAAACTAAATTCCGGAATCGGATTTTAGACTATATCCGTAAGCAAGAAAGTCAAAAACGAAGATATGATAAAGAACCCTATGAAGAAGTAGGTGAGCTTAGTCATCGTATCAGTGAGGGAGGTCTGTGGCTAGATGATTATTATCTCTTTCATGAGACACTAAGAGATTATAGAAGCAAACAAAGTAAAGACAAACAAGAAGAGTTAGAACGCAT